>LJUF01000243.1 GCA_001303665.1 Phycisphaerae bacterium SM23_33
GACGTCGTTCCTCTCGGACTCAATGGCAGTGGACGCTATGCAGCATGCGTGAAGTTCCTGCACAAGCTCCGCGCGGGATTCCCCGACACTGCCCTCGCCGCGCTCAACCTGCGAGCAACGCACGCCGCGAGGCATCCGATCCTGTTGTTTGAGTTTCGGCTTCGCTGGCACGTCGCCAGAGCCGACAGCTCCCGGAGCAAGATCGCGGCGAGCCCTGTGACGGGTTCCGCCGGAAGCGCAGGCGACAACACCGATCACAAGCCGATGCTCGGGGGACAGCCGGCAGCAGAGGCGTCCTGGAAAGGAGGCGAGACGGAGGCATCCGGAAGTAGCGTTCTGCGGTGCTTGCCAGGAACCTGTTCTAGTGTTTTCCCGTAGAGCTTGCTGGTGTTGCGCGGCAATCTGCCCTGAAAGTCCATGAATATCAGGTACTAATTGGTGATCTGAGGACGCGTATTCTAGAGTTTCGATTGGTCATGAGATCACGAAAGAGAAGCACGTACACTGTGATCCTCGGGCTGGCCATCCTGGCCTTGCTGGCGGACCGCTTTCTCCTGGGCTACGGACAAGCGCGACGGGCTGAGGCCGGAGGTGCGACCGTACCCACGAAGCCGCACGTGCGGCCGGAACCCGGCAGCGGGGATTCGCAGGGCCCCGAGCCACGTGGCCCGGGGCCAACATCACGGGCAGCCGATCGCCTCCGGGCGTTGGCCCGGCGAGAACGGATCGATATGAACGATGTGAGTGACGCCTTCGCTGTGGGTCGGTCTTGGCTGGCGGAAAAGCCCCCAGCGGCTCCTGCGGTGCCGGCGGAGGAATCGGCGGCGTCGGCTTTCAGGAACGCACATCAGTTTATCGGCATCCTGACGGATGAGCTTGGAAGCAGCGCGATCGTAGGCGATGTCTGCCTCCGGGTTGGGGATGTCCTCGATGGCTTCGTACTGGTCTCAATCGGGGATCGGGTGGTGGTCTTTGCACGCGGAAAGACCCGAGTGGAACTAGGACTTTCCAAGGGGAATTAACCCCAGAGGACCGGGTGGGATCTGGGGTGTGTCCGCTTTCGCGTGGGGGATGCTGAGGACGAAGCGTGGTCGGATGTTACGGGCTCGATTGCGCCCGGAAGCAGCGCGGGGATGGTCGGGACCGAGCAGAGACTCGCAGCGCCGCAGCAGGAAGAGAGCAAGAAGCCGAGAGCACGGGTAGTACCGATGATGGATATGTATGGACCGATACGGGTCGCTACGATCGATGCGGAATTGTGACAGGTATGAGTCATCCAACGGAGGAAACAGAGAATCAGAACGCATCATGCTACTGGAGGAGGGAGACAGATGGCTGGACAAGGCATTCGGAGGAAGAAGGGCTTCAGTCTGCTCGAATTGGTCATTGTGGTGGTGATCCTGGGGATCATTGCGGCGATCGCGATTCCGCGGATGAGCCGGGGGTCGGCCGGCGCGACCGACTCTGCGGTGGCGAGCAATCTGGCCGTTCTGAGGAACGCGATCGACCTGTTCGCCACAGAGCACGACGGGACGTTCCCGACGGCCGCGGACATCGCAAACCAGTTGACGCAGTACACGGACGTTGCGGGCGTGGCCCAGGCAACAAAGGATACAACGCACATCTACGGGCCGTATCTCAGAAAGGTGCCCCCGGTGCCTGTCGGTCCCCGCAAGGGCAGCACGGGCATCGCTGCGCTGGACGCCCCGGGTGTCGGGTGGATCTATGACGACACAGAGGGCACGATCAAGACGAACACGACGACCGAGGCGGACGTGAGCGGCAAGCTTTACAGCGACTATTGATTGTTCCGGGCCGCCGGCCCGTAGGGTAGGCCCGCTTCCCGCCGGAGGGCACGGGCCTGTGGAGCCGCCCCGCTTCGTTGCTGTGAGCCCAAAGCGGGGCGAGCTCCTCTATCCGGCAGCGCGCGCGGCAGAGCAATGCGCCGTCGGGCGACAGGGCGCGGCTGCGCATGGTTCGAACGCTGTTACCCGCGTTTGGACCATGCCGGAAGTACTGATATAGCGTCTGACCTGGGGCCCAGGCGGCGCTGGCCCCGCGGGAATTCGAGATGAGCTGTCCGGTGAATCGGAGGGGCAACCGACGAATGACTGCTCAACGAGAACCGACAGGAGCGCCGAGGGCTCCCCGGCGCCCGGGGTCGAGGGCAACTTCGGGGCGCCGCCCCGTTGGGCGCGGGGCTTTCACCCTCCTGGAGCTGGTGATGACGATGGCGATCCTCGCGGTGATCGCCGCGATCGCCGTCCCGCGCTACGCCAGCTCCTTGGCTCTTTGTCGTGCCGACAGGGCGGCCCGGCGCATCGTGGCCGACCTGGGATTCGCCAGGGATCGGGCACGCGTCGCCAGCGAGACCGTCACGGTCCAGTTCGACGTTCCGGCCGACCAGTTGTCGATCCCCGGGCTCGGCAGTCTGGACAATCCTTCGGCGGATTACCTCGTGAAGTTCGGCGAGGCCCCGTATCAGGCAGACCTGGTCTCGGCGGACTTCGGCGGCGATCCGATCGTGAGCTTTGACGGGTACGGCGTGCCCGACGGCGGGGGCACCATCGTGATCCAGGCCGGCACCGTGCAGAGAACCGTGGTCCTGAACGCCGAGACGGGCGAAGCGAGTGTGTCATGAGACCAGCTCGGACGAAATCCCTTCCCAAGCAGCTTCGTCGCCGGCGGGCCGGCTGGGCCTTCAGTCTGATGGAGATGGTCGTGGCCTTGGGCGTCCTGTCGATCGTGATCACCGCTACGGGGTCGGCAATCCTCGTGGCCGGCAAGGCCATCCCCGACGCCGGCGGCTCTGGGGCCCGGAGCCTCGACGCCGCCCGGGCTGCCGATCAGATCGCCACGGAGCTCCATTCCGCCGCATCCGTAACCCAGTACTCTGCGACGATGATCGAGCTCACCGTGGAACGCGGCGGGGTGAGTCATACGATCCGCTACGAGTGGTCCGGCACGGCCGGCGGCCCGCTCACGCGCCAGTACGACGGCGGCGCCGTCGTCAACGTCCTCGAGGACGTGCAGGACTTGGCTTTTACCTACCACACGAAGACCGTTGCCGGAACCACCACCCAGACCGTCCAGAGCGACGAGATCCTCCTTGCCTCGTTTGCGGGATGGCCCGGTATCCCGTCGCCCAGCGAGTTGGGGTGTTCCGTGAGTGTTGACTGCTACGCGGCGGAGTTCTTCACGATCAGCGGTCTGCCCGACAACGTGAGCAAGCTGTCGATCACGCGCGTGTTCCTGAAGATGAGGCAGAGCACGCTGGGGGACGGCGGCACCTTCAGCGTGGGGATTCACAGAACCGTAGGCGGCGGGAACCCCGAACCAGGCCCCAACCCGCTTGGGACGCCGGCCGTCGGGTCCAGCTCCGGCTTCGGCAGCTCGTTCCTGTGGAGGGAATTCACGTTCTGTGACGTGGTGATCAACAACCCCGGCAAGGAATACGCCATCGTCGTGAAAGGCTCCGCTGCGGATCCCGTCACGTATGACGCGGAGGTCCTGCGGTACTTGGACACTGCTGCTCCGGCGAACGACGTGGTGGCGTTGTGGTCGATCAACAGCGGCGGCCAGTGGGATCCCAACAAGAAACAGCGCGATCAGAGCGACTTCCTGTTCAACGTCTACGGCGTCTACGAGACGACCGGGACTGTGGAGACCTCTTCGGACCTGCTGGAGTCGGTGGGCATACGCGTTGTCGTCGGGTCAGAGCCGAGCGTCCAGGCGGAGACCGAGGCCCTGACCCTCAACAGACCGGAGCTGCCTGGTTCATGAGACACTACCGAGGCGATCCGTGTTGCGGGTTCATGGCGCGGCCCCGACGCCTGCGCCGTTGGGGGTTTACTCTCGTGGAGGCGGCCGTCTGCTTTCTGATCGTGGGACTCATGCTGGTGGCGGCCTTGAACACGGTGGGGGCCTCCCGGCGCACGCAATACGTGACAAGCTCGCGCAGTCGGGGTGAGCTGCTGGCGGAGGGGCTCATGGCCGAGATCCTCCACCAGGCCTACGAAGAGCCGCCGCCGGATCCGCCGGTGTTCGGCGTGGACGCCGGCGAAGGCGCGGCCAGCCGCGCGAACTGGGACGACGTGGACGATTACCACGGCTGGTCGGCCTCGCCGCCACAGAACAAGGACGGGACCGTGATGGCCGACCTGGCCGGATGGACCCGCAGCGTGGAGGTCGTCTGGGTCAACCCCGACGACCTGAAGCAGGCCTCCGCTGTGCCCACGGGCGTCAAGCGGATCACCGTGACGGTCCGGTGCGACAGCCTGGTCCTGGCGGCCCGGGTCGCAGTCCGGACGGAGGCCTGGCCGGACGGCACCGACCGCCTGAAGGTGCTCCTCGTCGTGGTGGATCAGGCCAGTCCGAACGCCCAGGAATCCGCCACCAAGACGCTCATGGAGTCCTGGGGCTACACGGTGAACCTGATCCAGGCGGCGGCGCCGCAAGCGGAGTTCGACGGCGCCCCGGCCGGCAACCACGTGGCCTACATCCCCAGGACGATAGACGCCGCGGTCCTGGGCACCAAGCTGCGGAACGCGTCGATCGGCGTGGTCAACGAGAAGCCGCAGCAGATCGGCACCCTGGGGCTGGCAGACGCCAACGACGTGACGGTACGGGCCGACATCCAGATCATCGACAACACGCACTACATCACCTCGCTTTTCGGCGCGGGCACGCTTGCGATCTACTCGGCGTCGGCGGATGAGTATGTCCTGCTCGGCTCCCTGGCCCCGGGGCTGGCGGACCTGGCCCACGCCGAAACCTCCGGCACCTTTGCCGCCCCGGCGGTGGCTGCGGTTGAGACCGGCGGCCAATTGTACGACGGCGGCACCGCCGCCGGACGGCGCGTACAACTGCCGTGGGGAGGGACGCTGTTCGATCTCAGCTCGCTGACCGAGGACGGTAAGACGTTGATGAGGCGATCCATCGAATGGGCCGCGAACCGGGAGCAAACACCCTAGCCGCAGCAAGACCCCCCCCAGGCCCGACGAGTGTGCAGAACCATGAAGCCGCAGGAGAATGCCAGGATGAGCGTGAGCGTCACCAGGCCCCGCGGCCGGCGGCGCCGTCAGGGCACGGCCTACATCGCGGTGCTCGGCGCGGCGACGATCGTGACGATCATCGGGCTGTCGGCCCTGGTGATCGCACGGCTTCAGCGCCGCATGGCCGGCAGAACAAACGACTTTGCCGAGGCCCGGCTCTACGCCCTCTCGGGGGTCGACATGGGGCTCTTGCAGATCAAGAAGAACCCCGGGAGCTGGCGGAGTGATTTCGCCGTCGGGAGCCTGCCCACAGACCGGCCGATCGGCAGAGGGACCTTCAGCGTGGTCGCCGCCGACCCCGTGGACGGCGACCTGACCAACAACAGCACCGACCCGGTCCTGCTGACCGGCATCGGATACGCCGGCCAGGCACGGTACAAGCTCCAGGTCCGCCTGGAGTCAACCGGGGCACCGACGCCGGGGACCTGGCGGCAGGTGGTGGACTGACCCCTTGCAGACGAAAAGTCTGGGGATCGAGGATCCAGATGCCTACGGCCGCAGGCAGGATGCATTGAACAGCCGCGGCATCGTGGCATGGGCGCCTGCCTGCCCGCAGGCTCGCCCACGCGTCGCACGGTCGTCTCGACCGTGCCTCGAGGCCGCTCGCCACGGCCGAGACGGCCGTGGGACACGCGGGCAAGCCCCCGGGGTCCCTGGCGGGGATGCCCGTGCCACTTTTTCTGGACACTGTAGCATTGTTCTGTTTCGTCGCGGTGCCGGTTCTTGGAGTCGGGCGCATAGCGGCAATTCAGACAGAACGGCACCGACAGCGACGCCATTCTCCACGTGTCGGCGGATTGACCTCCCATCTCGCCTTCCTTCGTGACGGGAAAGATCATGTCCGGAGGCAGGACCGACAGCATGTCATAGGCCGCCGGGCCTATGCCGCTTCTGCCGCTGGTGTATTTGGCTGACGAGTGCAGGCACTTCGCCCCGTCTACGCGGTACTCATAGAGTCTGCCCTGACCGTCACCGCAGCAGTGCATGTAGTTGTTGTTGCGGTCGTAGAGATAGAACGAAACGAACGGCTTTCCGCTCTCGCGGCTTGGACAAAGATACAACCGCTCGGGCACCTTGTGCTTCAGGGGGCTGAGGTAGCCGATCTTGGCTCCGCCGGCGGGCACTTTCGGCTCGATGCCGCGGGCCACGAGCCACGCATGCAGGATTTTCAGCGCGTTCTTATCCTCGCGGCATCCATCGACGTATCGAAACAGCAGTTTGTCCCATTCGCAGCCGCCGCGGAGCATCACCGGCCTGCTGTCGCGCACCGCCGCTGCCATGGCATCGATGTCCTTGAGGCCAACATACGACGGCCGCGGCATCAGTTGGTCCCACAGGTACTCGTGGCC
>LJUF01000244.1 GCA_001303665.1 Phycisphaerae bacterium SM23_33
GCTGCGCCTGACTGCGGACGTCGCCGCCGGCGGCTTTGTCAAGGTTGCGATCCTTGATGCAAGTGACAAGACACTGGCCGAGAGCGAGCTCGTAGCGAGAACCGCAACAGACGCAAAGGTCCAGTGGCTGGGGGGATACTCGTTCGGGAAGCTCAAAGGCAGAAACGTCCGCCTGCGATTCGAGCTGAGAGATGCCAAGGTCTACTCGTTCAGCTTCGGTGGCTGAGGCGAGGCGCTTCTCGCGTTCCACTCGGCGAATCGCGAGTTCGCAAGGGCAGCCGTGATGTCCAAGGGGCTCAAGGACGTCTGGTCCCGCTGAGTTCGAAAGCATAGTCTCCGGATCCGACGTCGAAGGTCACGTAGTCGGCGCTGTCTCTGGCCCCGGTGATCCCCGCGACCCCGGGGCGGTAGGCGCCGTTCTTCCAGACGACGTTGCCGCCTTCGGTGACGACAACCTTCGTTAGACCGATCTTCGGCACGCTCACTTTTCCGTCACTGTTGGCGGGGAGGGAAACATCGAGGGTAAGCGATCTGCCGTCTCTCTTCCAACTCGAGGACACGACCCCTCGGACGGTCCGGATGGAGGCCCGGGCGTACTTCAGGCCGCCGAGCACGCGGGGGCAAATGCGAAGGCGCCGGAATCCCGGCTCCATGGTTCGGGGCCCGTAATACTCCGGGCCCTGGATGCCGGCAAGATCAGTATAGAGGAACTCGTCGATCGTGGCCCACATAATCATACTCTCGGCTCCATTGCCCAAACCCCAGGCTTCCCAGATGGTCGTCGCCCCCTGCCGGATCATGTAGCCCCAACCGGGATACGTCGGCACGGTGGCGGCTCGGTACATCACGTCGCCATGACCGAGTGCGGCCAGCGTGTCGATCATGCACGTCGTGCCGGTATTCCCGGTGTGCAGATGACCCCCGCGCCTCGCCACGATGTCCCGGACAACGTTCGCCAGCACGCCCGCCTGACTTGCCTTGGGGACAATCCCGAGCGCCAGCGGGAAGAGATTCGCTGTCTGCGAGCCCGTGGCATACTGGTGGGTCTTCTGGTTCAACCACTTGGCGTTGAAGGCATCCCTGACCTGCGCGGCCAGACGAGCGTACCTCTCGGCATCGTCGGCCTTGCCGAGGAGGCGGGCCGCCTCGGCCACGACCCGGGCCCCGCGGTAGTAGTACCCCGTCCAGACCAGTGGCCGGGGCGTCTCGCTCGATATGAACTCCTCGTTCCCTGGAGACGGGCCCGGCAGCATGTGGTCGCCGTAGTGCCCCTTCGTTACCAGATGGTCGTCGGCAAGGGAGGCGAGATAGTCAATCCACCTCTTCATCCCCGCGTAGTGCCGTTCGACGATGCCCTGGTCGGCGTAGTACTGATACAGATACCAGACCAGGATCGGGTAGTTGCCCCCCCATGCCGGGTCGGATCGATTGTGCGCGTAGCTCGGGGCAATATCCGGAACGGCACCGCTATCGTGCTGGGCGTCCGCAATGTCATCCAGCCACTTCGTCCAGAACAGGGGCATGTGTTTTCTGGGGTACAGCGACCCGGTTACGGTGGCCGGATCCGTCCACGCCCAGTGCTCGCGATGGAGACAGTCCAGCGGGATCCCGAATAAGCCGTTTGTCAGCGTCCAGATGACATTCTGATGGATTCGGTTCAGCACGTGATCCGAGCACTTGAAGTCTCCCGACATATCCACGGCCGAGTGGACAACTCGCCCGTCCAGATCATCGAGTGTAGGTTCGCCGGGATACCCCTCGATCTGGACGTACCGCACGGGGTGGTAGGTGAACCGCGGCTCGTAGACTTCTCGCCCGTCGCCCTTCAGAAAATAGAAATCCGTTTCTTGCGGCGGGAGGTGGCGTCTCTTGTCCACCAGCCCACTGTCCCGGAAGATCCGCGGGGAGTACTTGATCGTGACCTTGGCGCCCCGGGGACCCCGCAGCCGCAGCCGGGCCCAGCCCCCAAAGAGCTGGCCCAGGTCGTAGATCCACACTCCCGGTCTCGGGTTCGTTAGCCGGACGGGCTTGATCGTCCGGTTGACCTTGATGGCCGGCATCAACTGAGACTGGAGCTTTCCCCCCGGAGGCTCCCGGATCACGGAGCGCTCCCAGTCGCCGTCGTCATAGCCGGCCTCGGCCCAACCGGGCTTCGCGAGGCGGGCGTCGTATGTTTCGCCGCCGTAGATGTCGTTCCGGATGATCGGCCCGGCGGTGGCCTTCCACGTCCGATCCGTCCGCAGGACGGTCGTGCCGCCGTCTGCGAATTGCACATGCATCTGCATCAACACTCTCGGTGAGTCGCCGTACTTCAGGCGGCCAGGCTCGCAGTACCAGCCGTTGCCGAGCATCACGCCGACTGCATTGCGTCCCCGGCGAAGCCGATCCGTGACGTCGTACGTCACATACAAGGCTCGTTTGCGGTAGTCAGTGGTGGCGGGATCGAGAACGTGGTCGCCCACCTTTCGACCGTTGAGGTACAGTTCGTTCCATCCCAGTCCGCAGATGTACACCCTCGCCCGGGCGACCTTCCGGGCGATCTCGAACTCCCGCCGGAGAAGGGGCGATCGGAGCGGCGCGCCGACTGCCTGGCCGTCCTTGCCACCGGCGCTGTTCGCAAGGTCGCCGTCTAGCTTCCACCAGCCCACGAGGCCGCGCGAACCCGGACCCGCCGCGGCGCGGAGCATCCCCTTGATCTCGTCGCCCGACAAGGCGCGCGCGTAAACGCGAACATCATCGATCCCGCCGGGGAAGAACTCTCCCCTCCCGCCCAGCGAGCCAATGTAGGCCGGACTCGTTCCCGCAATGTCGATCGGCCCGCCCACGGCGGCCCGGCCGATCTCCTTCCCGTCCGCAAAGAGCTTCATGGCCGCCCTGTCATAGGTCGCAGCCACCAGGTGCCATTTTCCGTCCTGGAGAAGCGATCGAGCGATCGGCGCACCTCGCTCCACGTAGGAACGCTTGACCCCCAGACCCATCCAGAGTCCGTAGAACCCTCGATCGCTCCCGATCGCCAGAAGGTGTCGGGCCGCCCCGTCCTCCTTCCGGTAGACCTCGCGCCACCGGTCCGTGCACTCGGTCGGCTTGATCCAGGCGCTGATCGTGATGCCGGATGGAGGTTTGAGGCTCGCGTAGTGCGGAATCCTCACGGTCTGCGTCGCGCCGTTCAGGTGAATAGCTTGGCCGAATCTGCCGCGGACGTGGGGCACGGAACCGCCCAGGCCGATCCACTTCGCCTTCCAGTCGCTCAGGTTCAGGAGCCCCATCTCAAACGTCGCCGGGCGGCTGCTGACGCCGATCGTGTCGCCTTTGCCCCAGGCGCGCACCTTCCACCAGCAGCGCTCGCCACTGGCCAGGGCCTTGCCCCGGTATACGACGTTGACCGACCGATCAGACTCGACCTTCCCGCTGTCCCACTTGTCGCCGACGCCCGCCTCGAGGCCCTTCTCCGTGCTGGCGACCAGGATCTGGTACGCGGTCTGCATCTGGCCCCGCCTGTATGACCGGAACACCCAGCCGAACCGCGGCCGGGTCGTGTCGACTCCCAGCGGGTCGGCGGCATATCCGCACGTCAATCCTACCGGCGTCAGGCCGGGCCGCCGTTCAGTCCCGCCGTCGCGACCGCGCGCCGCGCCGCTGCGCTGCCCGGCGAACAGGACAACGATGCCGCAGACCACTCGAACGGTCAACAGCCTTCCCATCGCTTCGCCTCTAGCGGCCTGTCAGGCGGCCGAGCCGGCCATCGTCAACAGACGAAATTCCTCGAATGGACCGGCGCCCGCGACCACCGCGAGTCTCCCCGGCGATTCTACCCCACGGCCAGGCCCAGGCAAGTCCCCGCCACCCAGGGGTCTCCGCCGCCCCGCGGGAGAGTACTCTCCTCTAGATGTTCCCGGCCCCCGACTCCGGGTGTTCGGCGAGCCCGCCTTATGACAGGAACGGCCATGTCCCTGGAGTCCCTTGCGTTCAGAGACCCCCACCTACCGGCGAAGATGCTTGGCCAACGGATACACCCGTCTGTTGAGTTCCCCCATCCTGTCCAGCAGTTCCGTGTGTGGCTGGCAGGTCCGGCTGACCACGCCCTTATGGTAGCCGTCGCCGTCCCCCCCGTACTTGAACCAGTGCCAGCCCACGCACGCGCCCGACTCCAGCAGGCCCAGCGCCATGTTCTGGTAGAACAGCCCCCGACCGCGGTCCGTCTTCACGCGGAAGCCCGCGCCGCTGGCCTTCGTCCTGGCCGACGCGACGCTCTGAGCGTACCACTCGGAGACCAGCACGGGGCGGGTCGACCACTTCGCCCAGTTGCGCACTCGCCCGATCTCCGCCGACCACCGGTGGTAGTAGTTCACACTCACCACGTCCACGGCCTTCGCGCCGCGGAACACGGGTTCGCAGATCGTCCGTCCATGCACGCGGCTGCCCACGTACAGGTGGTTCGGGTCGTGCTTGCGGATGGCCCTGGCCACGGTTGTGTAGTACCGGCCAACCACCAACTCCAGGAAGGCCGCCTTGTCTCGGGCGGTCATTTTCCGCTTCGAGCGGCCGCGGCGGGCGTCCCACCAGGCTCGGGCCACCCGATGACCGGGGTCGGTCTCGGGCAGCTTCAGGTAATACTCCAGCAGATCCGGGCGGAACGGCAGTTCGTTGTCGGAGAAGTGCCCCACCAGCCACGGGTCGTCCTTCGTCGCGGCCAGTTGCTTCGCGTGCTCGTCGCAGAAGGTGGGCCAGTCAGGATCGAAGACCGGCATGCACTGCTTTGGGTAGCCTCGCGGGCCGTACTTGGGGTCGCGGCGGTTCTTGTATGTGCTCATGAAGTTCCAGCGCGGGAAGTACGGCATCTTGTGCTTCGTCGGGCGGATCACCTGCCAGTCGCTCCAGCAGCCCAGCGAGTTGAACCCATAGAACTTGAGCATGGCAGCGGCATCCTCGCCCCACTTTCCGGGCGAGCCGTATCGCTGCTTCCAGGCCGTCTGATCCAGTGTGCCGGTGTTCACCGAGCACAAGCCGACCGACAGGAACAGGCACCCCTCGGGGTCGATCAGCCACCACCGGCCGCCAATCTTACGCGCGTGGAAGAACCCCGTCGGCCGGACCTTCCGCTCCGCCCACCCGCCGTATTGGCTGAGCCGTACCGGCCCTCTGGGGCTGAAGCCCTTCACCTGCGCCACGGTCCGCGCAGGCGTTTTGTTCCACTTGCCCTTGACCAGCAGGTAGGCCTCCCCGCTCCAGAGCAGCTGACTCGCCCAGAGCCACGCCATCACTGACCCCGCTCCCGCCAGCCTCACCTTCACGCGCTCCACTGGTCACTCCATATCAGGAACCGTCTGCGTCGTTGGCTTCACACTTGGCCGTTGTTCCCCGGGCAGCCGGCCCGGCCGGGCGAGCCCAGACCGCGCAGTCGTTTCGCACGACCGGGTCGTCGGAAGCGTACTCCACGAACTGCCAGGTCAACCCGCTGTTGTCGCCGACGTACAGCCGGTTGCGGGACGGCGATTTGTCGATGAGAGCGTTGCGGGTATACCCCGCGGCCTCGGTCTTGCGCTTGACCTCCGCCACATCATCGACGACGAACCCAACGTGGTTGATCCGCGCAGCCAGGCTCTCGCCTTT
>LJUF01000245.1 GCA_001303665.1 Phycisphaerae bacterium SM23_33
CCAGCGGGCTGGCCACGTCGTGGAGGGCGAACTCCTCCAGCCGCTGCTGATCCAGCTTCTGCAGTTGCCTGATGCACGCCAGCGGGGTGGGAGCGGCCGACGAGGTCAGCCGGACGGTCTGGCCGGAGTGCAGCTTGTATCCCATCGGCTGGCCGGCGTCGGCGGGGTTGTTCAGGATGGCCACGTTGGTGAAGAAGCTTCCCAGCAGCACCTCGGCGCCGACCTGGGCCTCGGCCGGCAGGAAGACCATGGCCGTCGGCCCGTACTGGGTGAAGCCCCAGCGCTCCATGTCCGTGTGGGACTCCACGTCCTTGACGTCGGTGATCCTCAGGTGCGGGGCCACGCCGCCGTCCGCGTTCTGGTAGCCGTAGTTATGGTACCAGGAGCCAAAGACGTAGCTGCCGGGGTTGTACCGCTGCGGGTCGATCAGGTCGAACAGCTCCAGCGTGCCGCACTCGAACACGCTTACCGGCACGTACACGCTGCTGCCGACCAGGTCCATGTCCGTGCACTGGAAGGCCTTGTTGCCGTCGCCGTGGACGCCGTAGTCGGTGGCGAAGCAGATCCTGCCGGCCTCGTCCAGGCTGTAGGCCACCACGTCGTACTGGGTCTCGGGGTAGGCCGCGTACACGGTGTGGATGCGGAAGTGCGACTCATCCAGCAGCCACAGGTCCTGGAACATGAAGGCCTGCAGCTCGCGGTGCTGGCCGCGGGTGGGGGCCATCGGCCAGTTCAGGTAATTCCGCAGCCGCCCGCCCTGCTGGGCCGTGAACCGCATGTCGGTGGGGTAGGCGTGGATGAAGGTCTTCAGGGGCCTGCCCTTGCTGTCGGCCGGCAGGCGCTGGGCGAACCAGCCGATGGAGCGGTCCCATTGCAGCAGGCGCCCGTCGATCTGGGTGTATCCTGCCCAGCCCCGGCCGCGGCGGAGCGAGGGGCGGTTGTCTCGCATGAGCTTGCGGGGGTAGTCGAACAGGTGCCGCAGCACGCCCAGGGTCATCTCCAGTTGCGGGCGGAGCTGGTCGTCGTCGGCGGCGGGGTCCTCCACCCGGAAACGGTCCAGCGGCGTGTTGTGCGCGAGTCGAGCCAGCCGGGCCGTCTGAAAGGCGAAGGTGCTGATTCCCAGCGCCTGCCAGGCCTGCTCGGCGGTGCAGTAACGCGGGGCGTACAGGAACGCGCTGCGGTCCTTGCGGTCGGCCAGGTTGCCCTCGCCGGTCTCGCTCAGGGTGGAGCGCTCCCCGCCGTACATCTCGACCTGCTTGGGCGATAGCCCCATGCCGTCGAAGATCTGCTCGCGCCAGCCGCCGTCGGCGAACAGCCGCGTCCCCAGCCACTTGTACATTCCCCGGCTCTGAACGTCCCAGGGGGATTCGTTGATGAGGTTGATGGCCCGGCCCTGCGGGACCAGGTCGACGGCCATGGCGAGCTTGAAGTAGACGCCGATGCGGTCGAATCGGCCGGCGTCGGGGGAGATGTACTGGCGCATCGGCCGCTGGGACTGCCAGTGCCCGGACACGAAGATGATCCGGACGTCGCAGTTGGGCTGGTTCTCGGTGAGGTAGCGGGTCAGCTCGATCAGCTCGGCGATGCCCCATACCTCGTCGCCGCCGTAGGCCAGGTCCGGCACGATGCAGCGGGCGTCGAAATGCCCGGCCAGGACGAAGCAGTAGCTGCGGTCCTTGCCGGGGATGGTCAGCTCCAGGCACTGGGCGGGGACGTTCTGGAAGTTCAGACGGCCGGCCAGCGTCACCCGCAGGGCGTCCGGCCGCTGGGCCAAGGCCGCGCGCAGCTCCAGGCCCCGGGCGCGGGACAGGTACAGCCGCGGGAAGTGCAGCGGCAGCGTGGCCAGGTATTTCTTGTCGGCCTGGAAGACGGTGGTGCGGGTGGGCTCGATGATCAAGGCCCCGGCCGCCCCCAGCGAAGCCGCCCGCAGCCAGGCGTCGTCGCTGTTGAAATCCAGAAGCACCACCGCGTCGGTGAGGTCCTTGCCGCGGAATTCCGCCCAGCTTCCCGAGCCCAGGTCCACCAGCCGGCGGGCAAGCTCGCAGTTGGGGCAGGAGGGGCCGGCGTTGCCCTGTTCCCGCAGCGGGCATTGCTGCGGTGGGTGAGTGGCGCAGGGCTGGATGCAGTTGGGGGCGAAGGCGTAGGCGGGCCAGCGCTGCGGTGCCGGGCCCAGGCCGTCGATCAGGACGTGGGTGTGCGGCTCGTCGGCGAGCGCCAGGTCGGCGGTGCGGACGCGGTCCAGGGCCACCGTCACGGGGGTGGAGAAGGTGGTGATCGGGCAATTCGGGGCGACCTCGGCCAGGGCGGCGCGGAGGTATTCCAGGGCCCGGTCGCAGCCCTGCTGGCCGGTCTGGCGCGGGCCCAGATCGGCCAGGGCCTGGGCGCGGCGGCGAATCTCCGGCAGCATCTTTTCCACGGCCTCGGGGATGCCGGCGTAGTAGGCCTGGCGTCGGGCGGTGCGCTCGGCCGGCTTTTCGCCTTCTTCGGCGCCGCGCCGCCGGCTGGCGGCCCGCGGTTGGCAGCCGGCGGCCAGCACAGCCGCCATTGCCACGAACGTCGCTAGCGCCCGAGTCACTTCATGCACCCCTGCAACAGGGCAATGTGCCGGAAAAGGTAGACCATCATCCCGAAGATCATCCCGCACAGCAGCATGATGACGGCCGGGATGATCCTCTCGCGGAACGACTTCACGCCGACCCAGCGGAAGATCAGGGCCTTGGCCACCCACACCAGCAGGAAGCTGAACCACACCTGGTCGGCGCTGAAGGGCATGCCCTTGCCCTGGGTCCAGTACTCGGCGGCGATGACCACGCCGATGGGGCTGAAGGGGAAGCGCGGGTATTCGCGCCGCAGGTAGAACAGGACCCCGATAATGGCCACTCCGTAGAAGATGTGGAAGATGTACTTGTAGGTGCCGTAGAAGGTGTCGGCCCCGTGCAGCTTGAAGACGGTGCTGGTGGAATAGATGCCGTAGGAGGCCGACCGCTCCGACCACTGCATGAAGTCGGCCCAGGTGGTCAGCTGGCCCTCGAAGTTGTTCTCGAAGCCGTACCGGTACATCAGGTAGATGAACAGCGGCGGGGTGACCACGGCCACGAAGCCCATGGCCATCAGGATGCCCTTGGCGATCTCCCGGGCGTGGACGCGGAGCTCATGGCCGACCTTGAAGGCCTCCAGCAGCATGTTGTGCGGGCCCAGGCTCTTCATCTGCCCGTTGAAGCCCCCCTGCATCCAGTGGATGGCCCACTGCCGAAGTTGTTGTCGTAGGTCAGCGGCATGCCCTCGATCCGCAGGCGGAGCTGGCTGAACGAATAGATCAGCACCAGCAGCGTCAGCAGCCCCATCTCCAGGGCGTTGGAGGCGTACCAGCCCATGGCGAAGAAGGCCGCCAGCCCGCCCAGGAAGATCAGCAGGATGAGCTTGCGCGGCAGTTCGTCGTCGGAGCACGCGTCGGTGGGTCTGCCGCCCCATAGCGAGCGGACGTAGCCCCAGATCGTGCGGCGGTTGAAGAAGACCGACCAGAACAGCAGCCCCACGCCCCCGCCGAAGCGCAGGGCGTTTTTGACGAAGCCCGCCAGCAGGTTGGGGCCCACGGCGATCCCGAACGAGCGCATCAGCCCCGGCAGCAGGATGTCCAGCAGCACGTACGTCAAGGCCGTGGTCATCAGCACGTCCACCGGGAACAGCAGGAACATGGCCAGCACCACCGGGCCCCACCACAGCCGCAGTTGCGTGTTCGGCAGCAGGTTCAGCCCCGTCAGGTCCACCCCGCCGCGGATGCCCTCCAGGTTCTGCTCGCCGGCCCAGGGCGGGCAGCTCCAGCTTGACAGGGCCTCGCCCCTGGGGCTCATGAAGATCACCGACGGCAGGCAGATGCCCAGCCCGATGGCGAACAGGATCCACTGCCTGCGCGAGCGTCTGCCGCTCTCGGGGCCCTTGATGATCTCGATCGCCGGCTGGCTCCAGACCATCGGCAGCCGCTCGTGCTCGATGAAGCGCTTGCGGAACATCAGCAGCAGACCCATGAGCATGCCCTGCCAGGCCAGGCACATCCCCACCCAGAACAACATCGGCCGCCACCACAGCCGCCACGGGACCCTGCCGCCGTTGCCCCGGGCGAAGCCCTGCACCGCCTCCCGGGTGATCCGCTCGTCTTCGCTGACCTTTTCCTCCTCCGCCGCCGCAGTGGCCGGCTGCGTCGCCGGCTGTCCGCCGGCCGCAGCCGACTTCGGCTGCGAGGCCGCCGCGCTCGCCGGGCCGGTCGCCGGCTGCGTCGCCGGCCGGGGCGGCGGCTTGACCGACGGGCCCCACCAGGGCAGGTCCCGCGCCCAGACGTACAACTGCGGCTCGGACTTGCGCTGGCTCTCGAACAGGTTGGCCGCACTGGACTCGATGACCGCCCGCACGCAGACGCACCAGGGGATGGCAATCACCACGCAGGCGTACACCACCGCCAGCTCGCCCTTCCTCAGCGGGCGGAAGTGAAGCCACACCGCCAGCCCCAGCAGCGGCACGATCACCAGCAGGCTCCGCAGCCAGCCCCGGGCGAACACGGGGTAGTCCTCGCGATTGCCCCCGTACACCATCATCGCCGCCGTCCCGATACAGATGACGACAACGGAAACCAGAAACAGCCGCGGGAACTGAAGCAGGAAGACCGTCAAAATCGCCCCGAAGCCGACCACCATCAGCAGGTGCTGCGTTCGCATACCCCCGGCCCCCACCATGAAGCAGCAGCCCAGCGTCCACAGCGTGACCATGCCAAGGGCCACGAGGGCGCTTCGCGGGGTGAGGGCTTTCTCATCGGCCTGCCGCTGGGATTTCATGCAACTTCACTTGCCAGGATGCACGGCCGCCGCCTGTCCGGGCGGATGGTGCGGGAGGGGCTGTCCGCCCGCAGGCGGCTGGAACCTCTGCCGGACCACGTCGCGCTGCCGCCCCGCGCCCGCGTCGGCGGCACGCCTTTTGCCGACGCGCGGGTCCCGGCAAAGGGACACGACACGCCGCGGACAGCAAAGTAGCCCTGCCGCCCGGCAAAGTCAAGCCCGCCGCCCGGCCCGCGCGGGGGGTTGGGCCGGTGCCATGCCGCCCCGAAATTCTCTTTGAGGAAACCCACGTCGCCGCCCGGCCTCGAGCGTCTAAGTGCCCGGGGCCGGGCGCGGGGGCCCGGCCCGGTTGAGGGTAGCAGCCATGGACCAGAAGGTTGTGCGGATACATAAGCGTCTGTTGGAGTCTGACGCGGCCGGGGAGCTTCACATCACCGCGGTTCCCCCGGCGGCCCCGGCCGAGCAGCAGGCCCGGGCGATGTTCCCGGCCGTGGCCGAAGCCCTGCGTGCGGCCGGCGCGAGCATCTTTCAGGAGCGTGTCTTCGGCACCGCCGGCGCCCTGGAGGCGGCGGAGGCGATCCGGGCGGAGGCCTACGGTGACCTGGCCGACGCCGTCCGGCCGGCGCGGCTGCTGAGCGGTGAAGGGCGGCACGGGCCGCTTGCCGGCGTACAGGTACACGCCGTCTGCGGCCGCAGCCGCCTGCGCGTGTTGAGCGCGGACGGGTCCGCCTGGGGGCGGGTGCTGAAGCTGGACGGGCGCCGGCACGTGGCCCTGTCGGGGCTGTCGGCGGCTGGTGCGGGCGCGGGACCGGCCCAGGCCCGGGCGATGTTCGAGCTGGCCGACAGGCTGCTCGGCCAGGCCGGCGGCGGCATGCACTCGGTGGCGCGGACCTGGCTGTGGCTGGGGGACATCCTTTCCTGGTACGGCCAGTTCAACGGCGTCCGGAGCCGGTTCTTTGCCGAGCGTGGGCTCATCGGCGCGACGAGGGGGCGGTTTCCGGCCAGCACGGGCATCGGGGTTCGTCCGGCCGGCGGCGCGGCGTGCGCCCTGGACGTGATGGCGGTCGTGGGGCCGGCCGATTCGATAAGGTGCTTCCAGGCGGCGGGAAGGCAGCGCTCGGCGTTTGCCTACGGTTCGGCCTTCTCCCGGGCCGCCCGGGCCGCCAGCCCCGGCGGGCAGACCGTGTTCGTTTCCGGCACCGCCGCCGTGGATGAGGCCGGGGCGACGCGCCACGCCGGCGATGCCCGCGCCCAGATCCAGATGACCCTGGCCAACGTCCGCGCCGTCCTCACCCAGCAGGGCTGCCGCGACCAGGACGTCGTCCAGGCCATCGCCTACTGCAAGACGCCCGAGGTGGAGGCCATCTGGCGCGACGGCCGGGCCGACCTGCCCTGGCCGTGCGTCACCGTCATCTCCGATGTGTGCCGGGACGAGCTGCTGTTTGAGCTGGAGGCCGCCGCCTGCCCGGGCGGGCGGCGGGTCTGACCCGGGCCAGCGGCGCAATTCCCGCGCTGGGCCAATTGGCGGTCACTTCTTCTGGAGCTTGTACACCACCACGCGTTGGTGCTCGAACTCGGGCACGTACAGCAGGCCGCGCTTGCGGTCCAGGCCGATGTCCGCCGGCGTCTCCACTTTGACCAGCGTGCGGACGGTCTTTCTGTCGGGCGAGATCGTGCAGACCTTGTTGGCGGCGTAGTCGGAGACGATGAAGGTGCCGTCGTCCAGCAGCTCGATGCCGTCCAGGCTGCTGAAGTGCTTGGCCAGGCCGAAGGGCTTGGGCTCGGCCTTGCCCTTGGCGTCGAGTTCGTAAACCTCGTGCAGGCCCCAACTGACGCCGAACATCCTGCCCTTGAAGAAGGTGATCCCGTTGACCGACTGGGGGGCCTTGACCGGGCGGTGGCCCTTCTCGTCGGCGCGGATGACCTTCCCGGCGGCGGTGTCGGAGACGTACACCGCCTCGCCGTCGGCGGCCATGTCGTTGTAGCGCCGCCCGGGCGGAAACGTCACGGGTTTGCTTGGCGAGGCCGTGCCCAGAGGAAAGCTCACCACGCGCGAGATGTCGGCCGCGTACAGGTTGCCCTTGAAGATGCACAGGCCCTTGGGCGCATTCAGCAGCGCTTGCCTGCTGCTGTCCTTCCAGCGCAGCGCGTCCAGCTCTCCGCCGGGCTTGAGGCGGGAGATGAAGGCCTTCCCGTCCGCGGCCCAGGCCAGGCCGGGCCCGCCCTCAACGTTCGAGACGTAGGCCATGCCCGTGTCCGGGTCCACCACCACCGACTCCGGCACGTTCATTTTCTCGACGACCGCGACGCGCGTGGCCGTCCACGTCGGCTCGGCGGGCGGATTGGGCGCCGCCTGCTGCCCGCTGCTTTTTCCCTTGCAGCTCCACAAGACCAGCAGCCCCGCGGCGAAAACGGACGCCACCGCCATCCGCTTGCAGCTTCTCATCGCGATTTCCCCTTTGCCTGGCGACAATGGATGTGACCTTTTCCTCAGGGGCCACTGGGCCCCCGCGTTTTCACAGATCAGGTTGCATCAGAGCGCCGGGAATGTCAATGGGGCTGTGCATCGGAGCCTTGTCGGCGCGTCGGCCCGTCGCTGGCGGGGTTCGGCAAGCCGCTGCCGAGCGCGGAAAAGCCCCACCGGGCACTTGACGGCGGGCGGCCTTTGTGCGCTTTACTTGCGCGCAGGATAGCCTGGTCAAAGCTTTCGGCTTGGGTTGTCGGGGGCCGCGGGGCTGGGCCGGCGTGGGGCCGGCAGCGGGGCGGCGGACCCGGCCGAGCAGGGAGCGGTGTGGAAGACCGTCCAGGGCTTCCTGGGAGCTGACACATGGGTGAGCCCTCGACGCCGGCGGCGCCGGACGCGAGCGTCGTCCGGGCCATCAAGCTGTCGTACGTGCAGGCGATGCTCGGGGCCGTCTACGCCGCCTCCACCGGCGGGATGTTCCTGATCGGCTATGCCCTGAAGCTGGGGGCGGGGAACGTGCAGATCGGGCTGCTGAGCACCATCCCCATGCTCTGCGTGGTCATGCAGCTGCTGGCCTCGGCGGCGGTCGAGCGCGGGGTGAGTCGGCGGAGGATGACGGTGGTCGGCTCGCTGCTGAACGTCTCCGGCTGGGCGCTGATCATCCTGATTCCCTACGCCATGGCCGCGGCCACGGGGGAGGCCAGGGTGGCGGCCCTGATCGCCATCGTCGCCCTGGTGACGCTATTCTGGCACGTGGCCGGCAACGCCAGGGGAAGCTGGCTGGGAAACCTGGTCCCCGCCGGCTTCCGCGGAACCTTCTTTGGCCGGACCACCATGTTCTGGGGCATCATCGGCACCGGCTTCGCCATCGCGGAGGGATTCTTCCTGGACCGGGTCAAGGGCATGGGCGTGGGGGCCTTCGGTTGGCTGTTCGGCTTCGGCATGGTCTTCGGGCTGGCCAGCGCGTTGCTGTTTCTGCCCCAGCCGGAGCTGCCGCTGGCACGGCAAGAATCGCCCCTGCGATTTCGCAGCATGGTCGGCCGGACCTTCGCCAACGGGCCGCTGATGATGGTGATGCTGTACGCCGTGCTGTGGTCCATGCAGGGCATTGCCGGCCCGTTCTACGCCACCTACCTGCTGCGGGACCTGAAAATGCCTTTCCTGCATCTGGGGTTGCTGAACGCCGCCTACATGCTGACGCTGCTGGCGTTCTCGCCTTTCTGGGGCCGCATGGCCGACCGCTACGGCTGCCGGCCGGTGCTGATCTTCTGCGCCGCGGTGCTGGCCCCGCTGCCGCTGGTGTGGGTGTGGCTGACGGACGTGCGCTGGGTGTACCTGGCCATCCCGCCCATCAACCTGCTGGCGGGCTTTGCGGCCGGCGGGGTGGCGGTCGGCCTGAGCACGCTGGTGTACAAGGTGACGCCCGACGCCGGCCGGTCCGTCCAGCTGGCCATCTACTCCATCCTGGTGGT
>LJUF01000010.1 GCA_001303665.1 Phycisphaerae bacterium SM23_33
CCGACCAAGAGCCGCGCGCGGTCCTGGCCGTCGCCTGCGACATGCCCCTGCTGGGGCCCGAGGCGGTGGAGCTGCTGCTGGAGCAGCGCCGCCCCGGCGGGCTCGCCTCGGCCCTTCGCAACCCCGGGACGGGGCGGCTGGAGCCGCTGGCGGCCATCTATGAGCCCGCCGCACTGGCCGAGATCGAGCGGGCCCTGGAGGCCGCCGCGCTGTCGGCCACGGAGTTGCTGGCAGCGGTCGGCGCCTACCAGATTGAGGTGCCGCCGGAAACCGCCGAGCAGCTGCTCAACGTCAATACGCCCGACGAGCTGGGCGCGCTGCGGGCCCAAATCCGCGACAAGAACTCGCATTAGGCTCGCCCCGGCCGTTACAATCCGGCCTGCCCAGCCCCATATAATGGTTCGGAGCCCCAGAGGCAGGCAAGCCAGTGGAGAAGAAGCTCGCCAGCAGTGAAACCACAGAGTTATTCGTGCCGACCCCGGCCGTACTCACCGCGGCGCGGATGCTGACGGCCACGGAGCGGCTGCTGACGCTGCGCTGTCAGGACGGCCTGCCCCTCGGGCACGACCCGGGCCAATTCGTGCAGGTCTCCATCTTCGGCCTGGAGGAAGCGCCGATCTCGATCTGCTCGGCCGGCCGGGCGGACGCGACGTTTGAGTTGTGCGTGCGGCGGATGGGCCGGGTCACAGGGGCCCTGCACGAGCTGAAGCCGGGCCAGGAGGTGGGCGTACGCGGCCCGTTCGGGCACGGCTTTCCGGCCGAAGAGCTCGCCGGCAAGGACCTGGTGCTCGTGGCCGGCGGCATCGGGCTGGCCCCCCTGCGATCGCTGATCCAGCACTGCCTGGCCCATCGCGGGCGGTTCGGCCGGCTGACGCTGCTGCACGGGGCGAAGCAGCCGGCCGAGTTGCTGTTCCGCGAGGAGCTGCCGCAGTGGCGGCGTCCTCAGCCTGGAACGCCACATGCGCTGCGGGGTGGGCAAGTGCGGGCACTGCATGATTGACGACCTGTACTGCTGCCGGGACGGGCCGGTGTTCAGGCTGTCGGACCTGGCCAGCGTGAGGGGGGCGTTCTGATGGCCGGCGTGCTGACAACGTGCCCGTATTGCGGCTGCGGCTGCAACATGGAGCTTCAGGTGGCCGGCGGGCGGGTGGTGGGCACCTCGCCGGTCGGCGGGCATCCCGTGGCGCAGGGCTCGCTGTGCGTGAAGGGCTGGAACGCCCACGAGTTCGTGCACTCGCCGGATCGGCTCACCGGGCCGCTTCTTCGCCGCGACGGCCGGCTCGCGCCGGTGAGCTGGGAGGAGGCCATGGACTTCGCCGCCGGCGGGCTCAAGCGGATCGCCGCTGAGCACGGCCCGGACGCCCTGGCCTTCTTCAGCTCGGCCAAGTGCACCAATGAGGAAAACTTCCTCATGATGAAGCTGGCCCGGGCGGCCTTCCGGACCAACAACGTGGACCACTGCGCCAGGCTGTGCCACGCCTCCAGCGTGGTGGGACTGGCCGAGACCTTCGGCTCCGGGGCGATGACCAACTCCATCGAGGAGCTGGCCCAGGCCGACTGCATCTTCGTCATCGGCTCCAACACCACCGAGCAACATCCCCAGGTGGCGGCCCGCATCCTGGAGTCGGTCCGCCGCGGGGGGGCGCTGATTGTGGCCGACCCGCGCTCGATCCGGCTGACGCGCTTCGCCAAGGTTCACCTGCGCCACCGGCCGGGCTCCGACGTGGCCCTGGTCAACTCCATGATGCACGTCATCCTCGCGGAGAAGCTGGAGAATCGGGAGTTCATCTCGGCCCGCACGGAGAATTTCGAGGCGCTGGCGCGGACGGTGCGGGCGTATCCGCCCCGGCGGGGCGAGGCCATCAGCGGCGTGCCGGCTGACTTGATCGCCCAGGCGGCCCGGACGTACGCCCGGGCCAAAGCCGCCGCCATCGTGTACTCCATGGGCATCACCCAGCACGTCACCGGGGTGGACAACGTCCGCTCGCTGGCCAACCTGGCGATGCTGACCGGCAACGTCGGCCGGCCCAGCACCGGCGTGAACCCCTTACGCGGACAGAACAACGTCCAGGGGGCCTGCGACGTGGGGGCGCTGGCCAACGTCTACAGCGGCTACCAGAGTGTCACCGACCCGGCCGCCCGGCAGAAGTTCGCCCGGGCCTGGGGCACCGATGAGCTGCCCGGCCAGGTGGGCCTGACGGTGGTGGAGGCCATCAACGCCGCGGCCGACGGCCGCGTCAAGGCCATGTACATCATGGGAGAAAACCCCATGATGTCCGACCCGGACATTCGCAAGGCCGAAAAGGGCCTGCGGAGCCTGGAGCTGCTGATCGTTCAGGACATCTTTCTGACGGAGACGGCGCGGCTGGCGGACGTGGTGCTGGCGGGGGCGAGCTTCGCCGAGAAGGACGGCACCTTCACCAACACCGAGCGGCGGGTGCAGCGGGTCCGCAAGGCCATCGAGCCCGTCGGCCAGGCCCGGGCGGACTGGGAGATCCTCTGCGACTTCGCCCGGCGGGTCGGCTGCGAGCAGATGAGCTACGCCGGCCCGGAGGACGTCTTCAACGAGCTGGCCGAGCTGACGCCCAGCTACCACGGCATGAGCTATGCCCGGCTGGAGCCGTGGGGGCTGCTGTGGCCCTGCCCCGAGCCGGGCCACCCCGGCACGCCCTACCTGCACCAGGGCACCTTCGCCCGCGGCAAGGGCCACTTCTCCCCGGCCGAGCACCGCCCGCCCGATGAGATCCCCGACGAGCACTACGACCTGATCCTGACCACCGGGCGGATCTACTTCCACTGGCACACCGGCTCCATGACGCGGCGGACCAACCCGCTGAACCGCGAGTCGCCGGAGGCGTTCGTGGAGATCAGCCCGGAGGACGCCGCCGCCCGCGGCATCCGCCCCGGCGGCCGGGCCCGCGTGTCCACCCGGCGAGGGGCCATCGAGCTGACCGCCCGGGTGACCGAGGACGTGGCCCCCGGGGTGCTGTTCATCCCCTTCCACTTTCACGAGGCGGCGGCCAACCTGCTGACCAATCCGGCCCTGGACCCGGAGGCCAAGATCCCCGAGTACAAGGCCTGCGCCGCCCGGGTGGAGGCCTGCCCGTGATCAAGGCGATCGCCACCAACTCGATCGACGGCTGGCTGAAGCGGCTCAGCGCGCAGGCGGTCGTGTTCGTGCCGCAGCGGCGCACTGGCGGAGACGTGGTGCTGGAGCCGATGCAGCCCGGCCGGCGGGCCGCCCATTACCGCCGGCTGGCCGAATCGCCCAAGCGGATCCTGCTGCCGCAGGTAGACGAGCTGGTGCGGTTCGAGGCCAACCGCGGCCGGCCCGTGCTGGATGAGACACAGCGCATCCTTTTCGGCCTGCGGCCGTGCGACGCCGCCGCCGTGGCCATCCTGGATGAGTTCTTCAGCCGGGACTTCGCCGACCCCAACTACCTGGCCCGCCGAAGGCACATGCGTCTGATCGTGGCCGCCTGCCCGGAGTCGGCGGAGTCGTGCTTCTGCCTGTCGGCCGGCACCGGACCCGTCGCCGCGGACGGGTTCGACGTGCAGCTTTTCGATCTGGGCGAGATCCACCTGGCCGCGGCCGGCACGGAAGAGGGCAAGGCCCTGATGGCCCGCGGGGGCGAGCTATTCGGCGACCCGCCGCCCGACGCCCAGCAGCAGCTGGCCGAGTTCAGGCGGAAGTCCGAGGCCGCCCAGCAGACCCATCTGGACCTGGACCGGGTCCGGAAGATCATCCGCGACCGGGCCGAGCCGGCCCATTTCTGGGAAGGGGTGGCCGACCGCTGCCTGATGTGCGGCGGCTGCGCCTACCTGTGCCCGACGTGCACCTGCTACGACGTCGCCGACCAGCCGACCGGCCCCGGCCAGGGCGTCCGTCGGCGGCTGTGGGATACCTGCGTGCTGGGGGGCTTCACCCGCGAGGCCAGCGGGCACAACCCGCGCGAGCCGCAGTCCCTCCGCTGCGCCCATCGCTACCTGCACAAGCTGGGCGGGTCGGACTCCTCCGAAAGGCCTTTCCGGTGCGTCGGCTGCGGGCGCTGCGCCGATACCTGCATCACCCGCTTGGGGATGATCCGCGTGGTGACCGAGCTGCTCGAAGGGGTCGCCGGGAGCAAGTAGCCCGGCCGCGGCTACTCGCGCAGGCCTTCCACGATCCCGTCCACGTCCACGTACTCGTTGACCAGGCACATGGCCGCGCCGATGCGCTCCTTGTCCTCCGGGGTAATCTTGAAGGTCACCTCCCGCAGCCTGGCCGCCAGGGTGTAGGTGTCCTCCCGGCACAGGATCGCCGGCAGGCCGGAATCCCCCATCAGGCTCATCACTATCCCCCCCGGCCGGAAGCCGCCGGTCAGCACGACCCCCGACACCGGCGGCGGCGAGGCCGCCGCCAGGGTGTGCGTGCTGATCACGGCCAGGAGGTTGTCGCTGCGGTCACCGGGGGTGATCACCAGGGCCCGGTCCTTCAGGTAGGAGACCATGTGGTGGGCCTCCATGGCGGCGACGATGGTATTGCCGACGCGGTTGCCCAGGGCCTTGTTCCCGCACAGGACCTCCCCGTTGAGCTTCTGGGCGACCTGCCCGACGGTGGGCGAGGCTAGCGTCTCTTCAAAGGGCACGGTGCCGAAACAGCGGATGCCCAGGTTGTCCAGGCCCTTGGTGGTGGCCTCCCGGACGCGGCGGTACTTCTCCGGCCAGACCTTGTTCACCACCGCCCCCAGCAGGTCGGCCCCGCGCGCGTTCAGGAAGGTCGCGCACAGGGAGATGTCGTCGATGGCCCGGCCGATGCCGCCGCCGCTGATCAACAGGGCCTGGGCCCCCAGGATGCGCGACACGTCCGCCGCCGACAGCATGATGCAGGACCCCATGGCCACGTGGCCCATGCCCTCGACAATGACCACGTCGTGCTCCAGCCGCAGCCGCCGGCACACCTCCGCCACCTTCCCCGCCAGCTCCGGCACGTTCAGGTCGTAGATCTCCCGCTCGACCCGCCCGCGGGTCAGCGCCACGGCCATGGAGGCCGACTGGGGGTCCATGCTCATCGCCTGGGAAACCACCAGGGCGTCGTCGTGGACCGGCTGCCCGGCCACGGAGCTGACCCTCTGGCCCAGCGGCTTGGTGTAGCCGACGCTGAAGCCGCGATCTCGCAGGGCGCTGATCAGGCCGATGCAGAACGTGGTCTTGCCGACGTCGCGCTGGGTGCCCACGATGTACAGAGGTCTCACGTTTTCGGTCTCGCCTCCCCGCGAAGTTCAGAACCGCCCTCCCCCCCAACGGGATACCAGCCGCTCCGACAGAACCACGATATCCTCCGGGCAGAAGAACGACTCGATGTTGGCCGGCAGCAGCAGCACGGCCGAGGGCTCCAGCTCCTGATCGCCGCCGTACCACACCAGCCGCAGCCGCACCCGCGGATACACGCGGAAATCAAAGGCCGCGTCGCCCTCCGGTGCCGCCCGCCCGCCCAGTGCCTCCGCCGCCGCGCGGAGCGCCCGCCCGTCCCGGCCGACCGTCCGGCACAGCCGCTCGATGACGCGCCGCCGATACACGGGGGCGTAGGCCCTTCCGGCGGGCAGGTCGGCGAAGCTCACGGCGGGGGCCTGCGGTGAGGGGCGCTCGGCCACGGCGAGGTAGTGCAGCGTCAGGATCCGCCACGCGGCGGCGGTCGGCCGGCCGGCGGAGGTTCGCACCGTCCCGCCGTCCAGCTCGACGCTGAGGAGGTCATCGAGGACGGGCACGACCCAATGCTGGCTGGCCCGGCGGGCGCCAAGCCATTCCAACTGCTGCGGTGGCTGCCGGCAGACCCGGATCAGAGCCTGGGCGGCGGCGTCCTCCAGGTTGTGCTGGGGGGGCGGGACGGCCGACCGGCCCGCAGATTCACGCCGGCTGTCCGCCACTGGATTTTCTCCTCAGGCGCTGCCGGATGCTCTCCAGGCAGCGCTTGGCGCGGGGGTCGTTCTTGATCCGGGCCAACCGGCGCTGAAGCTCGCGGACGTCAATCGCCTCGCCCAGGCACACCGCCGCCGCCGGGCACCACTCGGCGCAGCGGGGAAGCAACTCCCGCAGCAGCAACCGCCCGCACCGGCATCGCCGCTTCGCCTCATCGGTGAAGAACTCCACCACCCGCCCGCAGGCCGGACACGGCACCAGCACGCTGTCCAGGTTCCGCGGCGTCGTCTGCCCTGGGCACTTGTTCATCATGACACTTCATCATACGCCGGGCTGTCCCTGCCGGGCGGCTTCCAGGTACGAGTCGCAGTAGATCATCTTCTCCAGCAGCAGCTCGGCCGTGATGGCCGCGTCCATCAGCTCGGTATCCAGCGGGTCCATGATGGCCGCGTCCATCCCCTGGGCCATGGCCATCGCCAGGTACGTGCGGTTGATCAACTCCCGGTTCCGGCAGCGCTGGGAGACGTTGGACAGCCCCAGCATCAGGTGCGGCGGCGGGTCGGCGAAGGCCTTGATCTGGGCGATGGCCTGCATGCAGTGGAGCGGATTCTTGGGGGACACGTTCACCGGCAGGATGATGGGGTCGATGAACAGCCTCTCCAGCTCCAGACCGCCCTCCATGGCCACGGTGATGAGCTGGGCGCCCAACTCCACGCGCCCCTCCACGTTGCCGGGCACGCCCTGGGCGTCGATGGTCAGCCCGATCAGCGACGCCCCCTGCTCCACGGCCAGGCCCACGTACTGGGAGGCGATCTCCGGGTCGGCCTTGCTGGAGTTAAGGATCTTCTTCCCCGGCACCTGGGGGATGACGGCGGACATGACGTTCCACTTGGCCGTGTCGATGGCCACCGCCGCGTCGGTGACCGAGCGGATCACCTCCACCAGCCACAGCATCCCGCCCTTGTCATCGCGGACGGCCGGGCCGACGTTCACGTCCAGGGCGCTGGCGCCGGCCTGCATCTGCCGCCTGGCGAGGTCCTTGATGACCTCTGCGTTCTTCTCGCGAAGGGCCTGCTTCACGTCCGTGAACATCCCATTGATGCGCTCGCCGATGACGTACACGCTGTTTCTCCCGTTCCTTAGAACGTCCGGGTCACATGAAAATCCCAATATCGAAATCCGAAATCCTAAACAAACTCCAAATCCGAAATGCCAAATGTCTCAAACGTCGCGTCACTGTGACTTCTGCAGTATGGATGCGAATATCTTCGTCAACTCCAAAGCCTCCTGTACCAGGGGCGTTCGCTGATCTTCCAGATCCTGGTCCTCACGGGTGTCCATCAGCCTGAGCCAATACTGGCTTTCCTTGGCCTCCTTGCGGCAGATCTTGATGCGCATCACGAAGTCTTTCTTACTCAGGGCTTCGTTCGCCTCAATATAGTTCGAACCGACCGAGCCGCAGGCCCTGACAACCTGTCTTCCGTCCTCGATGTTCGCGAGGGTCTTCGGGAGCTTCCCCACAAAGGCTCGAACGGCCTTGGCAAACTTAAAGGTCCGATCTTCCAGGTCGTACCGTTTTGGGGTTTGAGTTTGTGTCATTCGGTCTTGTTCAGGATTTCGGATTTCGGGATTAGGATTTCTCTTCGTCAGCCGGCATGAACCGGTCGACGGCCTTCCTGACGTACTGGATGGCGTCGGGATGGCGCATGACCACCAATTCGGCCCCGGCCTGGAGCAGCACCAGGGCGGTGGCGGCCTCCCACATCACGCCCCAGTAGGGGCGGGTCTCGTCGGTGACGCCCTCGAAGGGGGGCGCCTTGGCCTCCTTGGCCCGCCAGGCCTCGAAACCCACGTCGCAGATGACCGGCTGGCCCAGCAGCTTGTCCCCCCGCAGCGCCGCCAGCCGGCCGCGCTCCTGGATGCTGTAGACGTATTCGATCCCGTACCCCAGCGCGCCGGTGGTGGGGAAGATGACGATGTCTCCCACGGGAAAGCCGGCGTCCGAGCACAGAATGTTGACCTGCTTGGCGATGTTGATGTCCAGGGGGCTCTCGGCAATCAGCTTGTGCTTGTCAGCCAGGCACACGGCCACAATGGTGCGGTAGTTCTTTTCCCGGGCCGTGCCCATCAGGCAATTCTCGCCTTTGGCGGCGGCCGAGGCCGCCGGCAGGATCTGGTTGTCCTTTTCGTCGACGCCGCAGCCCCAGATGATCAGCGGCACGCCCACGGCCGCGAGGACCTCCTTGACGGTCTGGGCGCACTGCTGGGGGGAGCGATCGCCGGAATCGGGGTGGGCGCCCATCAGCCGCAGGCAGATCAGGTCCACGCCGAACTCGACGGCCTTCTTGGCCCACTCGCCGGGAGAGGACAGGGCCTCGCCATAGGCCTGGCGCAGCACCTCGGGCCAGGCCTCCCCGCCGCTGTCCCAGACCTCCGCGGCGATCGCCGGCCGGCGGCCGACCGCCCCCTCAAACGACAGGAACGGCAGCGTCTCGGCCCCGCCGATGGTGACGGTGCTGGTTCGCGTGCCGCCCTCCTCCGGGGTGGCGCCGATGACCACGGTGTTGACCTTGCCGGTCCATTTCTCCTTCACGTCCGGGAGGCTGCTCATGCTATCGGCTCCTTCTGCTGTGACTTTGGGGCTTCCGCCGGCCGGCCGAGGCACAGGCCGGTCAGCTCCTCCACCGCCGGCCGGGCCGCCGCGCCGGCGGAGTCGTCAATCGGCCGGCCGGCCACGCAGCGGCGGTACAGGTCGGCGTCGAAGGGAACCCGGACCGTCGCATCCACCTGGGGGGCCTGTGCCAGGTCCGGGCCGGGCCATGCCGCGCCGGCTTCGGCCGGGCCGCCCCGGCCGAGGTTGTTCAGCGCCAGCACCCGCCGGTGGACCTGAACCGGCAGGGCGTCGGCCAGTTGGGCGATGCGCCGGGCGCTGGCCAGCCCGACGGGCGTGGCCTCGGCCACCAGCACCAGCGTCTCGACGTCGTCGACCGTGAGCCGCGAAAGGTATTCCATCCCCGCCTCACAGTCCACCACCACGGCCTGGTAGCTGCCGCGAAGCTCCTGGAGGTAGCGCCGCAGCAGGGCGTTGACGTAGCAATAGCACCTGGGGCCCTCGGGCCGGCCCATCGTCAGCAGGTCGAAGCCGACCTCCTCGCTCAGCAGCTCGGCGAGCCACTGGTCCAGCAATCGTTCCTTGGGTATCTCGCTGATTTCCTGGGCGGCTTGGCCCATGCGGTCGCGGAGGTCGGCGATGCTGCCGCCGGCCTGCACCCCCAGGGCCAGGGCCAGGGTGGCGTTGGGGTCGGCGTCCACGCCCAGCACGGGCTTGACGTTCACGCGCAGCAGTTGGCGCAGCACCATGGCCGCCAGCGTCGTCTTGCCAGCCCCGCCCTTGCCGCTGAAGGCGAAGATCGCTCCGGCCATCTCAGCCTCCCCTCCCGGAGGCCAGCTCCGTCAGCACGCTGGGGAACAGCTCGACGTTGGTGTGCGGGAAAAAGCAGGCCGAGACGAACTGGTCCATGAACGTGGGCTCGGTGCTGAGCTCGAAATACGTGGTTCGGGCGGCGATATCGAAGATCTCGTCGTAGCACCGGCTGCAAATGGCGGCCAGCTTGGCCCCGGCGATGGAGGCGTTGCCCACGAAGCGCAGGCGGTCGCGGGGCACGTCCGGCAGCAGGCCGATGAAGACGGCGTTGCCCACGTTCAGGAAGTTGCCGAACGCACCGGCGACCATGATCTCGGCCACGTCGTCGAAGCCCATGTTCAGGGCCTTCAGCAGGACGGAGGCGGCGGCATAGATGGCCGCCTTGGCCCGGAGGATGTTGCTGACGTCGCCCTGGGTGACGGTGATGTCGTCGCCGTTGCCGGTCCAGGAAGCGGGCACGACCACGTATTCCAGCTCGCCGTGCTGGGCCAGGCGGACTTTCTCGGGGGCGGCTTCCTGGTCCAGGCGGCCGGTCTTGTCGATCAGCCCTACCCGGAGCATCTCGGCCACCAGGTCCACGTAGCCGGTGCCGCACAGGCCGACCGGCGAAGTCGAGCCGACGGTGGAGTAGTTGAGCACGTGGCTGGCATCGAGCAGGCGAATGTGGTCGATGGCGCCGCGGCTGGCCCGCATGCCACTTCGGCACTCGGCCCCCTCGAAGGCGGGGCCGGCCGAGGCGCTCGCACAGACCAGGAACTCCTTGTTGCCGATGACGATCTCGCCATTGGTGCCGATGTCAATGAGCATCCGCACCTCGTCGCTGTGGGCCAGCCCGGTGGCGAAGATGCCGCTGACGATGTCCGCCCCGACGAATCCGGCCACGCAGGGCAGGCTGTACAGCAGCCCCCGCGGGTTGATCTGCAGGCCCACTTCAGCGGCGCGGAACGGCGGCAGATGATAGGCCGCGCCCGTGTACGGCTCCCTGCGGATGTTCTCCGCGGGCAGCCCCAGCATCAGGTGGACCATGGTGGTGTTTCCGGCGGCGGAGATCAGCGAGATGTCCCCGGCCCCCAGCCGGTACCGCCGCGTCAGCTCGCGGATGAGCTCGTTCAGGTCGCCGACGATGGCGTTGCGGAGGGCGTTCTCGTTGTCGGGGCTCTGGGAGGCGTGGATGATGCGGCGGATGACGTCCACCCCGTAGGTGGCCTGGGAGTTGTATTTGGCGGCCCGGCCGAGGGTCTGGCCGTCGCGCAGGTCCACCAGGTGGCAGACGACGGTGGTGGTGCCGACGTCGGCGGCGATGCAGAAGTTCCGGCGGCTGGTGTCGCCGGCCTCGACGTCGATGATCTCCGTCAGCGGCCCGCGGTGGCCGGTCACCGCCGTCACCCTGTAATCGGCCTTGCGCAGCAAGTGCGGCAGCCGGCGGGTGACCTTCAGCCCCATCTGGAAATCGCCGCGGCCCGTCTCCTTGCCCAGGGCCTGCTCCAGCCGCTGGAGGTCCGAGACGTTGTCGTCCAGGCTGGGGCGGGGAAGCTGAATGTAGGTCTTTCGCACCAGCGGCGACAACTGAATCGCCCGGTCCAGCCGCTTGCTGAGCTCGGCCAGGAAGGGCACCTCGCCGGGCACGTGCTCGGGGGCGCCGGCCAGCCGCGTCTCCGGGGGAACCTCGACCACCAGGTCCGACTCGACGCGGCCCTGGCAGGCGAGGATGTAGCCCTGCTGAATCTCCTCGCGGGTGAAGAACTCGGTGGTTCCGCCGGACGCCTTGCCCTGGCGGACGATGACGCGGCAGCGGCCGCAGACGCCGTCGCCCCCGCACAGGCTGTTGACGAATACCCCCGCCTTGGCGGCGGCGGCAAGAATGGCCGTGCCGGCCGGAACCTCCACGGACACCTCGTCCGGGCGGAATGACACCTTGAAGCTTTTCGCCATAAGGCCCCTCAATTGCGGATCGGCCGCCGGCGGCGCCAGCCGCTTGATCCGCCATCGGACATCTTACGCCATCTTGTAGTCGTTTTTGAGGTACGGCCCGATGCCGGAGGCTTCCTTGGGCCCCACCAGGACCTTCCAGCCGCACTCCTCGGCCAGGGAGGCGGCGATGACGGCCACGTGCCCCGGGATCACCAGTTGGCGGTGGGCGACCTTCTCCTCGACTCCGGCGGCCTTGAGGGCGGCGGCAATCGTCTCCGGGTTGAACTTATCGGCCGCCCAGGCGGTCAGCACGCTGGTGCCCTCGGTATCGACGGCCAGGATGCGACAGGGAATGCGCGAGGCCTCCACCTCCGACTCCACGGAATAGTAGCTCAGGGAGAAGTTGGTGGTCACCAGCAGGGGGCTGTCGGCGGAGGTCTCGCCGACGTCGTAGAGTTTGGCCTCCACCTGCACGGGCTTCTGCGGGTCGCTGTAGACGTTCTGCCGGGTGGTGAGGATGGGCACCAGCAAGTGGGGCGGCCAGGCGTCGCAGACCAGCACGGCGGCATACTTGGCCACGTGCGCGCAGGCGTCCAGCGCGGCGGCGGTCTTGTCCTCGCCGCAGGCCACCGCCAGGATCGGGCAGCCCAGCGGGCGAAACTTCTTGTTCAGAGCGGCCCGGCGGCTCTGGGTGGCGAACGCCAGCGCCTCGCGGGCCGGTGCGGCCCCGCGGGAAATGAGCACGTCCCTGACGCCCTTGGCGGCCAGGGCCTCGACGGTGTCGGCGGCGGCCTGGAGCTCGCCGGCCACACACACCGGCGAGGAGGTCCTTTGCGCCAGGTCGGCCAGCTCGTCGGCGCCGGCCTGGCCCGTGCAGTACAGCACCGGCCGGCTGCCGTTCAGCGGCCCCATGGCCGCGGCGGAGAGGGCTTCGATCTTGTCGCTCATCAGCACCATAGGCACGCCGAGCTCGTTGTAGATGACCTCGGCCGCCGCCTGCATCTTGTCCGGCGAGCCGGACTCGTCGGCCAGGGCGATCATGTCCGGATGAATCGTCACGCCCACCCGCAGGAACTGGAGCTTCCGGAAGGCCTGGCACCGCTGCCGCAGCGCCGGCTCGTCCTCGGCGTCGGAAATTCTCAGGGCCACGGCCGTGGGATGATGGAACTTGTCGTCGTGCCGAAACAGGGCGGTCTCCTGCCCTACCTGGATGGCGTTGGGGTCGGCGCCGATCTTCACCAGCCGCTGGGGGGGAGCCGAGGCCTCTCCCAGCTGGGCGCGGGCCTGGTCCGACAGCCGCGGGCAATCGTCCAGGCCGGCCTGGCCGGCGGCGACCTTCATGGCGAAGGCCAGACACGTCGGCACACCGCACTCCTTGCAGTTCTCCTTGGGAAGATGTTTGTAAATCTCCAGTCCTGTCAGTGCCATCTCGTCACTCCTGCCCAGCCCTTCCCGCGAAGGACTGCACCCTTACGTATGCGGCAGCAAAGTGCAGCGCGCCAAGACGGCCGGACCTCGGCTCGCCGCCCAGACTTCATTGCAGCATATTCAGAGCAGCGGGTCCATCTTCAGCGCGGGGTGATCCACCTTGGTCAGGTGCTCCAAAAGCTGCTCGGAGGTCGTGGCGATGGTCTCGTCGGCGATCTTATCCACGAGCCCCTCCATGCCTATCACCTTGGCGCGTTTTTCCAGCCTTTCGCGCATGTATTCCTTCAGCTCCTTCGGCATCCACGTCAGCCGGGGCAGCCCGCCCTCGGCGCTGATGAACTTCCGGCTGGCCAGGTACAGCCGGCCGACGCCGACGAACCCGGGCGTCTGGGCCCCGCCGCCGACGCTGCCAGCCAGCGTCGAAAACGGCATGCCGATGGGCGTGTCCCCGGGGTATTCGCGGTTCACGATCATCACTCCGTTGGCCTCGGGGACGATGGCCAGGATGCACTCGAAGCAGCCGCAGGAGGTCATGGGGTTCTGCATCAGGCTGTAGGCGCTGAAGCGATCGACGCTACCGTTGGAGTGCTCGTGCACGAACTTGTTGACGTTCTCCCACTCGCCCAGGACCGGATCGATGCACTTTCCTTTGGGCACGGGCTGGTTGCAGCCGGTGGGGTTGATCTCGTAGGCGGCCTGGCCGTCCAGCCAGTTGTACGCCCCGCACAGCCCCAGCCGCTCCGGGGTGATGATGCAGACGTGATTCGGGGCGAAGGACTGGCACAGCGTGCAGGAATAGAAGGTGTCCACCGACTCGTCCGTCATGCCGGCGACGCGCTCATCGCGGGCAGTCCAGATGGGCTTGGCGTGATCGATCAGGGCGGTAACCTCCTCGGGCTCGGTGGTGACGGTGACGGCCACCTTGTCCACGATGCCGCCGTACTCGTCGTGCAGCTTGGCATGGAGGATGGTGCCGATGTGCTTGAGACGGAAGCCCGCCTTCACCGCCTCCTTGCTGAAGCGGCACCAGATCTGGTGGCGCTGGCCGGTGTGCATGAAGCCCATGGCCTCGTTGCAGTACCGGTGGATCTGGCGCTCCAGGATGCCCTCGAAGTCGCTTTTCATCTTCCGTCCGGCGACCCTGACGTGGATGGCCAGGTCCACGGCGCCGCCTTCCTCGACCTGGTCGAAGTCCTTGCCTTTGACGGTGACGTCGCCGTCGTTGACCTCGTCGAGTTCGGCCGATTCCAGCAGCTCCACCGCCCGGGAGTACTTGCCGCCGAACTGCACGTGCATGTCTTCCCGGCGGACGCGCTCGCCCTCAAAGGCCGGGGAGTAGGAAACCGGGATGTCGATCTCCTCCACCTTCACCTTCACGCCGCGGACCTCGATGCAGGTGGGGACGATCTGATCGGGGTCGGTCTGGCGGACCAGGGCCTCGTACGTCGTCACGCCGGTGGGGCGGACCTCGGGGGTGGATTCGTGGTCGGAGATAACCGGGAAGCCCATCACGATGGCCCCGGCGCCGACGGCGTACCAGTCGTCCGGGATGGGACCAAAGGTGATGCCAAAGGCGAAGGTGCGGGCCCGGGTATAGTCCAGACACTTCTTCCACTCGCCCTTCTTGTGGCCGCCGAAGGTCAGCGCCGCCCGCACCGCCCAGTTGAGCACGTAGATGGCGGACTGGGTGTCGCGCCCGACCGGCACGATGTAGGTGTCCCACCCCAGCTCGACGCCCTCGGCGATGAGTTGATCCTTCATGCTGGTGCCGTTGCGGCCACACAGCAGGAAGGTCAGGATGCTGCGCTTCTGCAATTCCCGCACGGTGTGCAGGGCGATCTCGTTGGCCGGCGCGGGGCCGAGGATGGCGGCGAAGCCCGGCATGCGGCCGTCCACAAGCTGGATGCCCAGCTCGCGCTGGATCGTGTCGGAGATGAAGCCGGTGCAGCCCTCTTCGACGGGTTCGCCGTTCATGTACCGCAGCGCGCAGGTCGTCTCCAGCGCCAGCAGCGTGGCGATGCCGGCGTCGAGCCCGTCGCCCAGGTAGGGCAGCCACAATTCCTTGGCCGGTTCGGCCGGCAGCAATTCGCGGCAGCGGGCCAGCACCGGCTTCAGGTCCGCCACTGTCTTGACCTCCAGACCCATCAGGGCGTAGACCATCGGCAGATAGAAGGCTGTGTCCGGAAACTCGACCTTCTGGTCTTCGCCCTTGGCCTGGACGGCCTCGGCGAGCTTCGCTTCAGCCTCCTCGACGAACCCGTGGGCGCCACGGATGGCCGCGGCGATCACCTCTCGCGACATAACGGACCTCCCGACTGGACTGCCTTTGTCTGCTTACGGCGTCTGACACATCGGCCGCCGGCCTCCGGCGGCGAGCATCCTCATTCCTGATTCCTGGCCTATCAAAAGAAACCGAACACTTCCTGGTATTCCGGCTCCTTGAACTTCTCCCGATTGTCCCGGATCACCGGAAACATGGACGCGAAATCGTATTCGCCGGCAACGATCCGCTCCTTCGCCTGGGCCACGTCCACCCGTTTCTTCACCAGCGATCCCAGCACGCCGGCGTTATCGACCTTTCCCACCAGGGCGAAGCCCACCAGCCGGTTGCCCTGGAAGATGAACCGCTTGCAATCGGTCTTGCCCGGGCCCTTCCGGGTGATCTCCTCGGCGCCCTCGAGCTTCTCCCTGGCCCCCGTCAGCCCGGAGGTGATCAGCGACAGCCCCCCCAGCACAAGGGAGTTCATGGAGGTTCTGCCTCCGAGGACCGTGTCCCTGCCCATGACGTTCTCGGCGGCGACCCGGCCTTCCTCGATGGCGTGCGGCCAGAGAGCGTTGGTCCAGGTCTCGCCGCGAACGGTGTCCGGGCTCTGGGTGACGTCGCCGGCGGCGTACACGTCCGGCACGCTGGTGCGGGAGTGCTCGTCAATGAGAATGCCGTGTTCGGCCTGGATGTCCGTGCCCTTGACTAGCTGGGTGTTGGCCCGCACGCCCTTTCCGACGATCACCAGCTGTGCCTCGATCTTCCTGCCTTCGGTGGTCTCGATCCCCGAGACCTTTTCGTCGCCGAGCACCTTGGCGGGGTTGGTCCTGGTGAAGATCTCGATTCCCAGCCTGGTCAGGTGCTCCTCGAAGACCTGGGCTTCCGGTTCGGCCACGATCTGGCTGAGGACATTCGGCGAGCCGACGGCCACCGTGACCTGCTTGCCGCGCTCGTTGAGGGCAACCGCCGCCTTGAGTCCCACCAGCCCGCCGCCGAGCACAACGGCCGTATCCACTCCGTCGCAGTACTCGGCGATGCGCTCGGCGTCGGCCAGGGTGCGGAAGCCAAACACGCCCTGCTTCTCGATGCCGGGGATGTTGGGCATGGAGCACGTGCCCCCGGCGGCGACGATCAGGGCCTCGTAAGCCACCCGCTCGCCGCTGTCCAGAAGCACCTGCTTTTCCTTCGGCAGCACGCGCACGACCTCGCAGCCCAGCATCGCGTCGATCCGGTTGTCTTCATAGAAGCTGACGGGCTTGAAGAGGATGTCCTCAACGGTCTTTTCCCCAGAGACCAGATACGGAATGAGGCAGCGCGAGTACGGGGGAACCTTCTCGTTGGAGATCACCGTGATCTGGCAGGCCGAGTCCAGCTTCCGCAAAGTCTCCGCCGCCGACAGGCCCGCAGCATGGTTGCCGATGATGACGACCTTCATGTTTTCAGCTCCGCTTGCTTGGCCGCTTCCCTGGCCTTGCGCCTCTGGGCGAATTCGTCCGCCGTTGCCTCAAACAGTGCCCCGGTCGGGCAGGCCTCCACGCACACAGGCCCGGCCTCCCTGTCGGCGCACATGTCGCACTTGATGGTGAAGACCTCTCCCGGCCTGACGGCGCCGAAGGGGCAGACCATCACGCACATCCAGCAGCCCACGCACTTGTCCGTGTCGCAGATGACCTCGCCGGTGTCGGCGTCTTTCGTCATGGCCCCGGCCATGCACGCCTCCACGCAGGGGGCCGGGTCGCAGTGGCGGCACCCGATCGTCAGGCACGCCCCTTCCACGGGCCTGACCCGCCGCCGCGGCAGCGGCCGGTCCTCTTCCAGCAGGGCCTTGGCCGCTTCCTTGCTCTCGGAATGCTCCACGGCGCAGGCGAACTCGCAGGAGTGGCATCCCAGGCACTTTCGGCTGTCGAAGTAGACCTTCTTCATCTTTCCATCACCGCCATTGTTTCGGGGCACCCGATGGTGCCCGCGGTTTTGCTTCCTGGCCGGCCGCGCGGCCCGGCCTACTCGGCGGCCCGGGCCTCCTCCACGGCCGTCCGCGGCGCATACGGCACCTCGTACATGGGCCCGGGCAGGTGCAGGGCGGACCGCTTGGCGTCGATGTGGTCGATCATCAGGCGGGCCGCCTTGATGGGGTCGGCCTCGAAGGCGAACTTCCCGCCGAACAGCTCCTCCATATCCTCGCAGACGAACCGGGTGACCCTTGGCGCGCCTTGCACCGGCAGCGGCTCGCCCAGCACCGTGAACACGCCCGAGGCGACCACGTAGAAGCCGATGGAGACGGCCTTCTCACTCATCCATTCCGGGGCCGCCCCGGCCACGGGCAGGTCGGCGATGCTTTCGCCCAGCCCGCCTTCCTTGACCATGTTGGACAGCACCACCAGGATTCGGCTGTTGTCCACGCAGCTTCCCAGGTGCAGCACGGGCGGGGCGCCGACCGCCCGGCAGACCTCCTGGAGTCCCCTGCCGGCATACTCCATCGCCGCCTCCGGGCACATCAGCCCGGCCTTGGCGTCGGCGACGGCGGTGCAGCCGGTTACCGCCACCAGCACGTCGTTGCGGATCAGCTCCTTGGTCATCTCCGTGTGGCCGTAGTCGTGCCGGTGCTTGGGGTTGTTGCATCCCACCACGCCGGCCACGCCTCGCAGCCGGCCCGACATGATGGCGTCGTTCAAAGGCCGGTAGCTCGGCCGGTACCGCCCTCCCAGCATGGCGTAGATGTTCTCGGCCGTGAATCCCGCAACCAGCGGGTTGCTGTGGCCGGGGACGCAGGGCTCGGTCTTGCGGTTGGGGAAGTTCTCGATGGCCGCGCGCACGATCCGCTTGGCAATCTCCAGCGCCCGCGACTCCTCGAACTCGATGTGCTCGGCAAAGGGGAACTTCGCCTTGGGGCTGGTGGAGATGAACTTGGTGTGGAACTTCTGCGACAGCGCCCCCAGGGCGGGGAAGATGCATTGGACGTCCACGATCATGGCGTCCACCACGCCGGTGGTGACGGCCAGCTCCTGCTGGAGGAAGTTGCCCGCCACGGGGATGCCGTGCCGCATCAGAATCTCGTTGGCGGTGCAGCAGATCCCGCTCAGGGTGATGCCCTTGGCGCCTTGGCTCTTGGCCAGTTCCACCATTTCCTTGTCCTGGGCGGCGGCCACGATCATCTCCGACAGCGTGGGCTCGTGCCCGTGGACGATGATGTTGACGTTCGCCGGCTCCAGGACGCCGAGGTTGGCCCGGCCGCGCACCCACTCGGGCGTGCGGAACAAGACGTCGGACAGGTCCGTGGCGATCATGCTGCCGCCCCAGCCATCGCCCAGGGACGCGCGGACGCCCTGCAGGATGATGTTCACCGGATCGTTGTCCACGCCGATGTGAGTGCGGTGCATGATCTCGACGATCTCGCGGTCCACCCCGCGGGGCATGACGCGGGCCCGCTGCCAGCGCTTCTGCTGGTCGGCCGGCGCCCGAGCGGCGAAGACCACCTCCCCATGCTGCTGGCCGAACTGGCCGAAGGCAATCTCCGCCACGGCCCGGGCGATCTGGCGCAGGTCCTTGCCGTCGGCCTTGACGCCCAGCTCTTCGGCCAACGCGCGGAGCTTGGCCTCGTCCTTGACCTGGTAGTCGCACTTCTCGTCCTCGGCCGCCATCAGCAGCGTGTGGGCGATGTCGCGACCGTGATCGGAGTGCGCGGCGGCCCCGCCTGCAATCATCCGCACCAGGTTGCGGGCGGCGATGATGTCGGCGTCGGCCCCGCAGATGCCCGCGGCCGGGCCTTCCCCGAAGGGATCGATCCGGCACGGGCCCATGGTGCAGTTGCGGCAGCAGATGCCGAGCTGCCCGAAGCCGCACTGGGGCTCCATCGCTTCCTGCCGGTCCCAGGCCACCGCCAGCCCTTTGGAGGCGGCTGCCTCCAGCATCGCAACGGTGGCGGGATCAACGCTTCGCTGTTTGGGCGTTTTCACGGACACCTCTCTTGGTGGATAGAATCCGAGTGTTTGAGGCGTGTTGGAGGCCCCCAGGCGCGACCCATCTGGAGCCTCAACCCTGGTAACGTGTTTGCGGGCGCGCCCCAGACGTGCAGTCCATCCGGGCCGGCCCTCGACTTCACGAGCTTCCGTTTACAGGATAGCAGGGCGGCGGCCTGCAAGGCAACGACTTTTTGGCAGGCGCCCCGGGGGCTTCCGGGGGCTGTGGGCCGCTCGGCCGGCCCGGGGCCGAGTGACTGTCAGCCCGTCTCGACAGATTGGCTTGCCACGGTGCGGCTGGACTTCCTAAACTGCACGGGTGCGATGAAACTGGCCGTATCCGGAAAAGGCGGTGTGGGCAAAACGACCCTGTCGGCCATGCTGGCGGCGGCCCTGGCCTTGAAAGGGCGCACCGTGGTCGCCCTCGACGCCGACCCCGACGCCAACCTGGGCTCGGCCCTGGGCCTGCCCGCCGACGAGCCCATCACCCCGCTGGCCGAGATGGAAGACCTCATCCGGCAGCGGACCGGGGCCCAGAAAGGCTACGGCACCTTCTTCAAGCTCAATCCCAAGGTGGACGACATCCCGGAAAGCTATGCCCGGCGGATCGGCAACATCCGCCTGCTGGTGCTGGGCGGCATCCGCGCCGGCGGCGACGGCTGCCTCTGCCCGGCCACCGCGCTGCTGAAGGCCCTGCTGGTCCATTTGATCCTCGGCCGGGACGAGCACCTCATCATGGACATGGAGGCGGGCATCGAGCACCTCGGCCGGGCCACCGCCCAGTCCATGGACGCCTTGCTGGTGGTGGTGGACCCGACGCCCTGGAGCACCCAGACGGCCCACCGCGTCCGCAAGTTGGCCGGCGACATCGGGATGAAGAAGGTGCTGGCCGTGGCCAACCGCATAAGCCGACCCGACGAGGCGGACGGCATCCGGCAGCGGCTTGGGGAAATCCCGCTGGCGGGCCATCTGCCCGCCGACGAGCCCATCACCCCGCTGGCCGAGATGGAAGACCTCATCCGGCAGCGGACCGGGGCCCAGAAAGGCTACGGCACCTTCTTCATGGAAAAGCGGCTTGCCGAGGCTGCGCCTTCCACGCCCGCCCCGAAGGCGCCGATCCGCAGCCCCGCCCAGCCAACCCGGTTCTGCCGACAGCAAAAAGCCCTTGCCTTCCCCGAGCGGTTTCTGTATACGGAGTAGCTCTCTTTGAGGGCCGGTTCGGATGATAGCTGCATCTGGACCCAGCCCGCAAACACGTTGGCGTGTGCAGAGGCCCTGAGGTTCGGCGCACTCTGGCACGGCTCAAGCACCCCTGCGGCACCCAGGCGAGGTGTAATTGTCAAAACGCCCTGAGCGCAAGGAGATTTTGTATGGGCAAGTCCGTTCCGTCCGACATTGAGATTTCCAGGGCCGCCAAGCCCAAGCCGATCACCCAGGTCGCCAAGGAGGCGGGCATCCGCCCCAAGGAGCTGGAGCCGTACGGCGACGTCAAGGCCAAGGTGAAGCTGAGCATACTGGACCGCCTGGCCAAGGCACCTAACGGCAAGTACATCGACGTGACCGCCATCACGCCCACGCCGTTGGGAGAGGGCAAGACCACCACGGCGGTGGGCCTGACCCAGGCCCTGGGAGTGCTGGGCAAGAAGGTGTTCCTGTGCATCCGCCAGCCCTCGATGGGACCGACCTTCGGCATCAAGGGCGGCGCGGCCGGCGGCGGCTATAGCCAAGTCATCCCCATGGAGGAGTTCAACCTCCACCTCACCGGCGACATCCACGCCGTCAGCATCGCCCACAACCTGCTGGCGGCCGCCGTGGACGCCCGCATCAAGCACGAGGGCCACGCCGACGACGAGGCCTGGGCGAAGACGGGGCTGCCCCGGCTGAACATCGACCCGGACTCCATCACCTGGCGCCGGGTGGTGGACGTCAACGACGCGGCCCTGCGCTTCATCGAGACCGGCCTGAGCGACAGCTGGCTGGACGGGCCGCGGCGGAAGACCGGCTTCGACATCTCCGTGTCCTCGGAGATCATGGCCATCCTGGCCCTGGCCGCCGGGCCGGAGGACATGCGCCAGCGGCTGGGGCGGGTCATCATCGGCCTGAACAAAGACGGCGACCCGGTCACCGCCGAGGACCTGGGCTGCGCCGGGGCGATGATGGTGCTGCTGAAGGACGCCATCAAGCCCAACCTCATGCAGACCCTGGAAGGCCAGCCCGCCTTCGTCCACGCCGGGCCCTTCGCTAACATCGCCCACGGCAACAGCTCCATCCTGGCCGACAAGATCGCCCTGAAGCTGGCCGACTACGTGGTGACCGAATCCGGCTTCGGGGCCGACATCGGCATGGAGAAGTTCTTCGACATCAAGTGCCGCACCAGCGGGCTGGTGCCCAACTGCGTGGTGCTGGTGGGCACCATCCGGGCGCTGAAGATGCACGGCGGCGGGCCCAAGGTCACCCCCGGCAAGCCGCTGGCCGAGGAGTACACCCGCGAAAACCTCCAGCTTCTGGAGAAGGGCCTCTGCAACCTCACCCGGAACATCGAGATCGCCAAGATGTTCGGCGTGCCGGTGGTGGTGGCCATCAACCAGTTCCCCGCCGACACGCCCGCCGAGGTGGAGCTGGCCCGCCAGGCCGCCGAGCAGGCCGGCGCCGAGGCCGCCGTCATGTCCAACCACTGGGCCGAGGGCGGCCAGGGCGCCACCGACCTGGCCGAGGCGGTCGTGGCCGCCTGCGACAAGCCCACCGACTTCAAGCTGCTGTACCCCAACGAGATGTCCATCAAGGACAAGATCGAGCTGATTGCCAAGAAGGTGTACCTGGCCGGGGCGCTGGAGTACGCCCCGGTGGCCGAAAGACAGGTCGCCGCCTACGAAAAGGCCGGCCTGAGCCACCTGCCCATCTGCATGGCCAAGACGCACCTGTCCCTGACTCACGACCCCACGCTCAAGGGCGTGCCCCGCGGCTTCACCGTGCCCATCGTGGAGGTGCGGGCCTCGGCCGGGGCCGGCTTCCTGTACCCCCTGCTGGGCACCATGCGGACCATGCCGGGGCTGCCCAGCCGGCCGGCGTTCCTGAGCGTGGACCTGGACGGCGACGGCCAGGTCGTGGGCATGTTCTGATGCGGACCAGCGGCGCCCAGGGAAGCAGCGGACACGACTCGTTTTCAGCCCCGGGTCCGATTGGCTAAGATGTAGGTAGGAGGGTTGCCAGCGGATGGCGGAGGCTCGGTGTCTCTGGCTTGATTCTCGAGGCGGAGAGGCGTTGATGCAGAAGGCGGACTTGACATCAAGGGACATTGCCGAGCTCGGGCGGGTTACCGAACTCATGGAGCGCGAGTGGTCCCCCTGCCGATACCATTGCCCCGTCCACGCGGACGTCCGGGGTTACATCGAGGCGGCCGCTCAGGGCCGGTTTGGCGAAGCCATCGACATCATTCGGGAGAACCTCCCGTTCGCCGCGGTGTGCGGGCGGGTCTGCCACCATCCCTGTGAGACCAACTGCCGCCGCAAGGACGTGGACGACCCTGTGGCCATCCGGCACGTGAAGCGGTTCGTGGCCGAATTGCAGGGCGCCGAAGGCTGCACGGTTCACAAGCCGCCGGCCCAGGACAAGGCCCGGGTCGCGATTGTGGGCGCCGGCCCGGCCGGTCTGTCGGCGGCGCTGCACCTGGCCAAGCTCGGCTACCGCCCCACGGTCCTGGAGAAGTTCCCTATTGCCGGCGGCATCCCCGCCACCGCCATTCCCCGGTACCGCCTGCCCCTGGAAGTCGTCCAGATCGACGTGGACTGGATCCGCGCCCACGGGGTGGAACTGATCACCGGCGTCGAGGTCGGCAAGGACAGAAGCATCCAGGACCTGCTGGGCGAAGGGTACGAGGCGGTGCTGGTGGCGGCCGGCTTGGCCGCCAGCCGCACCCTGCCTCTGCCCGGCTCCGACCACCCGCGCGTGCATCTGGCCCTGGACTTCCTGACGGCCCTGAACTTCGGCGACAGGCCGGACGCCGGGGATGACGTGCTGGTCATCGGCGGCGGCAACGTCGCCTGCGACGCAGCCCGCTCCTGCGTGCGGCTGAAGCCGGCCGCCCGCGTCCGCATGATGTGCTTGGAAAATGAAGAAGAGATGCCCGCCTGGGAGTGGGAGCGGCGCGAGGCCGAGGAGGAGGGCGTCGGGATCATCTTCCGCCGCGGGCCGGTGAAGGTGATCCTCGAAGGCGACCGAATCGTCGGCCTGACCACCCGCGGGGTCACCCGTGTTTTCGATTCGGAGGGGCGCTTCGACCCGCAGTACGACGACACGGACCTGAGCGACCTGCAGTGCGATACCGTCGTCATCGCCATCGGGCAGATGGCCAACATGGGCTTCGCCCGGGGCAGCGGTCTGAAGGCGGGCCCGGGCGGCCGGCTGGAATACGATCCGGCCACCCACCAGGGCAGCCTGCCCAACGTCTTCTTCTGCGGGGAGATCGTCACGCCCCCCGGCTCGGTGGTGGAGGCCTGCGCCCACGGCCAGCGGGCGGCCAAGGCCATCCACATGTACCTGAGCGGCAAGACCATTCAGATTGACGATTCACTGCCGCCGTACATCGACACCATCCAGCCCGAAACCGCCGAGAAGGTGCTGAAAGTCTGCCGCCAGGCCATCCCCACGGACCCCCCCCAGCGGCGGAGGAAGCTGTTTACTGAGTTCGAGCGCGGCTACGACGAGCCAGCGGTGCTGGCCGAGGCCCGGCGGTGCATGAACTGCGGCAGCGGGGCCGAGGTCCTCACCGACAAGTGCGCCGCCTGCCTCACCTGCCTGCGCGTCTGCCCCTTCGACATTCCGGTGGTGACGGACGTGGCCCGGATCCAATCCACCCTGTGCCAGGCCTGCGGCATGTGCATTGCCGAATGCCCGGCCAACGCCATCATCGCCCGCGGCCGGGACGTCGGGGAGCTGGTCCAGCACACCGCGGCGGCCTTGGCCAAGATGAACGGGCGCGAGCCCAAGGTTATCGCTTACGTCTGCGGCCACCACGCCGGTGCCGCCGATTGGGGCGGTCGCGTCGAGGGCGTGGAGGGCGTGGCCGAAATCTACCTGCCCAGCACCGCCCGGCTCAGTTCGGCCGAGCTGCTGCACGCCTTCGAGAACGGCGCGGATGCCGTGATCGTGGTGGCATGTCCGGACGCGGCCGATCGTTATCCGCAAACGGCCGATCGCACCCGGCGGCGGGTCAACCAGGCCCGCCGGCTGCTCCAGGAAGCGGGCCTGGACGGCCAGGCCCTGCAACTGCTGGAAGTGGCCGACCAGGGCCGGCAGGCCATCCGCGCCGCCCTGGCCGAGGCGGCCGGAAAGACAAGTGCCTCTTAGGAGGTTTTTTCGATGATCGTCGCCGAACGAAAGCCATTCGACGAAATCGTGGAGATGGTCGCGCCGTATAAGAAGGTGCTGGTGCTCGGCTGCGGCAGCTGCGTGACCGTGTGCCTGACCGGCGGGGAGCGACAGGCTGAGATACTCGCCTCGCAGCTCCGCCTGGCCGGGCGGAAGAAGGGCCTGGACCTGTCCGTGGACTTCGACTGCATCACCCGGCAGTGCGACCGCGAGTTCACCGAGAACCTCAAGTTCGACCCGGCCGAGTACGATGCCGTGCTGAGCCTGGCCTGCGGCGTGGGGGTGGGTTTCATGAGCGGGGTGCTTCCCGACACGCCCGTGCTTCCGGCCCTGAACACCACGTTTTACGGCGCGGGCGTGGCCGAAGGCGTCTGGGAGGAATACTGCCACGGCTGCGGGGATTGTGTGCTGGCCTGGACCGGGGGCATCTGCCCCATCGCCCGCTGCTCCAAGAGCCTCATCAACGGCGCCTGCGGCGGCACCAACGACGGCAAGTGCGAAGTCAGCCAGGACATGGACTGCGGCTGGCACCTGATCTACAAGCGTCTGCAGGAGCTCGGCCGGCTGGACGAACTCCGCAAGATGCGCCCGCCCAGAGACTGGAGCAAGAATCGCAGCGGCGGCGTCCGCCGCCTCAGCCGCGAGGAAATGGCCGAGATCGCCCAGGAGTCCGCCGAATGAACGAGCCCGTCAGCAAATTGCAGGAGATCTTGGACGCCGGCCAGTTCGCCGTCACCGGAGAGATCGGCCCGCCCAAGGGCACCAACGTCGAGCCAGCCCTGCACGAGGCCCAGCAGTACCTCGAGGGCCGGGTGGCCGCCGTCAACGTCACCGACATTCAGACGGCGGTGATGCGGCTGGGGTCGATGGCCGTCTGCCACCTGCTGCTGGACCGCGGCGTCGAGCCGGTCTTCCAGATGGTCTGCCGCGACCGCAATCGCCTGGCCCTGGAATCCGACCTGCTTTCCGCCTACACCCTGGGCATCCGCAACGTCCTGGCCCTGACCGGCGACCACGTGGCCATGGGCGACCATCGCGAGGCCAAGTGCGTCTTCGACCTGGATTCGGTGGGCCTGCTGGAGGCGATGGCCCGCCTGGAGGCCGGCACCGACCTGGGGCGGGATGCGAAAGGCAACCCCAACCAACTCGACGGGGTGCCCAAGTTCTTCAAGGGCTGCTGCGTCACGCCCTGCGCCGACGAGGTCGAACCGCAGATCATCAAGCTGGAAAAGAAGGCCACCGCCGGCGCCCAGTTCGTCCAGACCCAGGCGGTGTACGACCCGGCGGCGTTCGAAAAGTTCATGAACCAGATCCAGCACGTCAAGGTCCCGGTGCTGGTGGGGATCGTGCTGCTGAAGTCGGCCGGCATGGCCAAGTACATGAACCGCTCGGTCCCGGGCGTGCAGGTGCCCGACGCAATCGTCCAGCGGCTGACCGACGCGCCCAAGGAAGACCGCGCCAAGGTCAGCGTCGAGATCGCCGCCGAGCTCATCCGTGCGATGAAGCCCATGTGCCAGGGGGCCCACCTGATGACCCTAGGCTGGGATCACTGCGTGCCCGACATCATTCAGCAAGCGGAACTGGCGTAAGGAGACAGACGGTGGCAGCCAAGATCATCGACGGTGAGGCGGTAGCCGAGGAAATCAAGAAGAAGGTGGCCGCGGACGCGGCCGAACTGGCCCAGGCCGGCAGGCCGCCCCACCTGGTGGCGGTGCAAGTCGGGGAAAACCCGGCTTCCAAGATCTACACCAACATGCAGGCCAAGGCCTGCGAATCGGTGGGGATCCAATACGAGCTGCTCAACCTGCCGGAAGATACGACCCAGGAGGCGCTGCTGGCCAAGGTCGGCGAACTGAACGCCGACAAGAAGGTAACGGGCCTGATCCTCCAGATGCCCGTTCCCCCCCAGATCGACGCCCGCCAGGTCCAGGTGAGGCTCTCGCCGGCCAAGGATGTCGAGGGCATGCACCCTGAAAACATGGGCCGGCTGTTCTACGGCGGCGGCATCGTCGCCCCTTGCACGGCCCTGGCCGCGGTGGAGCTGCTCAAGCGGGCCTGCCCGAACCTCACCGGCAAAGAGACGGTCATCGTCGGCCACAGCGAGATCGTGGGCAAGCCCGTGGCCATGATCCTGCTGCAGTCGCTGAACGAGTCCCCCACCGCCACCGTCTGCCACATTGCCACGAAGGACCTGGCCGCCCACACCCGCCGGGCCGAGGTGCTCATCGTCGCCACCGGCGTTTCGCAGGCGCGGTGGCAGGCCTACAGCCGAAGGAAAAAGGCCGGCGAGAAGCCCCCGCTGCCGGACCTGTCGCCGTTGATCAAGGCCGACATGCTCCGGCAGGGCGCCATCGTCATTGACGTGGCCATGAACCGCATCCCCAAGGGCTTCGACGACAGCGGCGAGCCCCTGAAAAACGAAAAGGGCAGCACCATCATGCAGACCGTCGGCGACGTGGACTTCGCCGCGGCCAAGGAAAAGGTCGCCGCCATCACCCCCGTCCCCGGCGGCGTGGGGCCGGTCACCGTGGCCATGCTGCTGGCCAACACCGTGGCCTGCGCCGAGGCCCTGGCCTGAGAGGCGACCGACGGCGAGGGATCAAGGGTCCAGGCCGCGGCAGCGGCTTGCAAGTCCGTGTCGAATTGCTATGGTCGGCCTCAGGAAATGACCCGGTCCGGCCAACAGCCCTGAGGGCTTCGCCATGGACATTGCCAGCCAACTCCAGTTCCACCCGCTGTTCGCCACCTTCAGCCCTGATGCCCTGGCCGAGGTCGTCCGCGCCAGCACCGCCGTTACCTACCAGCCGGGCGACGTCTGCATCCGGCAGGGCGAGGCCGGAGAGGTCTTCGGAGTCCTGATCTCCGGGAAGCTGGAGGCGGCCCGCGACCTGGGCACCGAGCAGCGCGAACGCCTGGGCACGATTGAACCGGGCGAATGCTTCGGGGAGATGTCGCTGCTGACCGGCAGCCCGGCCGCGGCCGAGGTGGTGGCGGTGACGGAATCCGAGGCCGTCGTCTTTCTCCAGGAGGCCATCGGCCCCCTCATCGCCCTCAACCGCAACGCCGTCCAGCTTCTGACTCGGTTGATGGCACGCCGGCTGGCCGGCCCCAGGCCGCAGGCGACGTCGCCGCGCCCGGCCGCGGTCACCTACAGCCTGGGCGCCAGCGGCCCCATGCGAATCCTGTCCATAAGCTGCCGCCGGGACGATCTGCGGTACAGCTACTTCGACACGACCTCCGAGCAGGCGCTGGCAACGGGCAGCGCGACCGGCCTGGGCGGCCAGGAGGCGGTTCACACTCACCGCGGCCCCAAGGGCGCACTTCAGGAGCGGGTCGGCCCCCCCACCCACGAGGCGGCGCTGGCCGCGGCCCTGGACGCGTTGACAGCCGCCGACGGCGGGCTGCTCGGCTCGGCGGCGGAACTGTCGGCCATCGGGCACCGCGTCTGCCACGGCGGGCTCGGCTTCAACGGCCCGGCGGTGGTGGATGAGCAGGTGCTGGAGGAGATCCGCCGGCTGGCGCCCCTGGCCCCGATGGAAAACCCCTACAATCTGCTCGGAATCGAGGCCTGCCGGAAGCTCGCCCCGGGCGTCGCCCAGGTGGCTGTCTTCGACACGGCCTTCCACCTGAGGATGCCGGCCGCGGCCTGCCGCTACGCCCTGCCCCAAGACCTGGCCGGGGAGGTCGAACTCCGCCGGTTCGGCTCCCACGGGATTTCGCACGAAGGTGCGGCCCGGGCCGCCTGCGCTTACCTCGGCAGGAACTTCGACACGCTGAAAATCATCAGCTGCCACCTCGGCACGGGGGCCTCGCTGACGGCCATCGATCACGGCCGGCCGGTGGACAATACCATGGGCTTCACCCCCATGGAGGGGCTGGTCATGGCCACGCGGCCGGGCGACGTGGACCCCGGTCTCCTGCTGTACCTGATCGCCCAGCGCGGCATCCCCGCGGAGGAGCTGACCCGCCGGCTGTACACCGAGTCGGGCCTGCTGGGGCTGTCGGGCATCTCCGGTGACGTCCTTACCGTGCTCGGGGCCGCCGATGAGGGAAATCCCCAGGCCCTGCTGGCCATGCAGGTCTATTGCCACCGGGCGCGGAAATACCTCAGCGCCTACGTGGGGCTGCTGGGCGGCGTGGACGGGATCGTCTTCACCGGCGGCGTGGGCCAGAACGCCCCCGGCCTGCGGGCCCGCATCTGCCAGGGCCTGGAATGGATGGGCATCGTGCTGGACGAAGGGCGCAACCGCCAAGCCCGGCCGGGGGCGGGCGAAGTGGCCGAGATCTCCCAGAGCCAGTCGCGGGCCCGCGTGCTGGCCGTCGGCAGCAGCGAGGACCACACCATCGCGATCCAGGCCGTCCGCGCCGTGACGCAAAGACGCGTCACCGACGTCATCCGCCACCAGCAAAAGCCGATCCCCATCAGTGTTTCCGCTCACCACGTCCATCTCACCCAGGAGCACGTCGAGGCACTTTACGGGGCCGGGCGGGAGCTCACCTGGTACGCCGAACTCTCTCAGCCAGGCCAGTTCGCCTGCAACGAGCAGCTCTCCCTGATCGGACCCAAGGGCCGCATCGACCACGTGCGAGTCCTCGGGCCCGTGCGGCCGGAAACCCAGGTCGAAATCTCCCGCACCGAGGAATTCAAGCTGGGCATCGACGCCCCCATCCGCATGTCCGGAGACCTGGACGGCACGCCGGGCCTTACCCTGCAAGGCCCACAGGGCCAGGTCCATCTCCAGCGCGGCGTCATCTGCGCCATGCGACACATTCACATGTCGCCGGCCGACGCCATGGAGTTCGCCGTCCGCGACCGCGACACCGTCCGCGTCCGCGTCCCCGGCGAGCGCTCGCTGGTCTTCGGCGACGTGGCCGTCCGGGTCAATCCGGACTACCGCCTGGACATGCACATCGACACCGACGAGGCCAACGCCGCCGAGCTCAGCCCCGGGGCCGTCGGCTACCTCGACTCCATCCAACAAAGGGCCTCCGCCTGAATCGCCGCAGGCCAACATCCGCCCCCCGCCCAACCCCTGCGGGGGGTATCCGCTGAACCCATTTTGACGGGATTCGAACGTCTCCTGGGGGCAGAGTCCCGGCCGGGGGCGCAAGCCGTAAGACCTTTTCAGCAAAAGGCGTGACGCACTCAAGCGAGCCCTTTCAGCCGACGCCATCCCCCCGCCGCCGAGCGAAAAAGTCGTTCACTCGTCTCATTTCAGGCTCTTTTTTGCCCTCCAGCCCAGGGCCCCAAGGACTTGCGCCGCCTCACTTGGCTCAGAACGCGGTCTCAAACCCCCCAGACTGCCACCTGTCGATACCTGACGGCTCTCTCAGGTCTTTACCGTAGAGGGGTACCCAGTCCAGCAGCCCGCCGGCCCACGGCCTCAATCGCCTTTCGGACAGATCGCAAGCCAGGTCTTGGCCTGCTCCAGCAGGCCGGGGGCAAAGATGTAGTTTCTCGCGTGGTGGCCGCCCCCGCCGGTGAGCTTGCGAAGATAGTGCCACACATCCTTGCGATAAAGCTGGCTGAAGAACTCGGCCTCTGGAAAGCGCGACCCGATCAGGCCGCGGAAGTCCTCCGCCGAGAAGTGCACCTGGTGATACGGCGCGTCCTTCTGCTCGCGCAGTTCCTTGGTGCCGTTGGGGATGGAGAGCATCAGCGTGCCGCCGGCGGCCAGCGCGTCCCGCAGCCGCTCCAGGCAAAGCCGCGGATCGCGCACGTGCTCGAAGGTCTCGAAGCTGGTGATCAGGTCATACGGCCCGCCCGGCAGCGGCTGGTGAAGGTCGTGCACCCCGTAACGCAGGTTGGGCCGGCGGTATCTCGCCGCCGCCGTGCTCACCAACTCCGCGTCCAGGTCCAGCCCCAGAACCGAATCAGCCGCCCGCGCCATGCAGGCCGAGCCGTAGCCCGCCCCGCAGGCTATGTCCAGCACGCGCTTCCCGGCCGCCCGCCTGGCCGCGTGAAGATAACGAGCGTAGAAGCGCCCGTGCCGCCGGGCGGCCTCGGCCAGACTCGTCGGCCGAATCGAGGTTCCCAGGACGTTCCCTTCCATGGCCGGGATTATACGCCCCCGCCCGGTGAGCATCGGATCGAAATCAGCACCCCCCATGCGCGCCCGCCACATGCTCCCGAGACGCCGAGCTCTGCCAGCCAGGGGCCGACCCTCCCGCCGCCCCCCCGGCCAGGCCGGCGGCATGGGCCCCCGTACAGGCCTGCTTCCTCCGGGCGGGCATCGCCAGGGAGGTCCACAAGGTTCGGTAGCCACACGCGACCGGTAGCTATCGAACGTACGATTGTGTCCGAGTGACCACGGCCTTCCGGGCGGCAGCCCGTCGCTTGCGGGTCAGGACTGCTTTGCGCGCAGCGGCCTTTCGGGTTGCCTTGCGCAACTTCCGGGTGGCTACCGCCTTCTCCCCGGCGTCTTTCATTCGCTTCGACCAATTGGCGCGCTTATCTCGGTCGCGGAGGACTCGGAGAAGATCCGTAGGAATCAAGTCGATGTCATGCATCTTGTGACAATTGGGACACAAGATGACCAAGTTGGCAATGTGGTTGTTCTGTCGGTTGCCGTCCATGTGCGCGACCTCCAACACCTCCGGGACTCCGAAACCGCAGTACGCACAAATTGGAGGGTGATGCTTGAAGGCAAGCCGCCTGTAGTTCACACGTGGTTTGATATTCATCCTGCCACCCTCGACTGTTCCAAACCGAAAGATCGAGGCGATTTTAGCGAATGCCTAACGCCACAGCAATCGCAGCCGGCCGAGCCTTCGTCGAACTGTTCGCCTTTCGACGGGCTCAGGAGAATGCCGACGACAGGAAGCTCGTGCGCGGGCCGGGGCATGCGGATCGGGACTTCGGCCCCGATGCCGGCGCGTTCGGATCGGTACCTCGGCCCATAGGGGCCTCGGCTCAGGCTCGGCGCCTTCGCCTCAACACCAAGCAGGCGCCTGCGGCGAAAAATCCCAGCGTGGCGGGCTCCGGGACAGCATAGATGGCGCCGCCAAGATTGGCATGACCAAAGTGCTCGTTTTGCACCCAGCCGCTCACGCCTGAGTTCCACCAGTAGAAGTCCGGGCTGCTGCTCCCGATGGATGGTGGATCGTAGAACTTGCTGTTTATGGCGGTAGTGGTCTGCTGGTCGGTGAGAACGTAAGCCCACGTGATCGTGTCAGGAACCGTCACGTTAGGGATATCAATTGAAACAAGGTTGTAGCCGTCTGACAGGGGTACGTCGTCCAAGAGTCCACTGTCCCACAGCACCGTCCCTGGTTTTCCGTCAGACCCATCGTTCAGATATATCCGGGCCAGCAGATCGGTGGTTCCATCCCCCGAGATGAGCGGGATCTCCAGTCTCGTCAATTCGCGGACCGTTCCCGCCAGAGTAACCTCATCGCCGCGCCAGACCCCGTCTACGCCTGTCATGCTGCTCCTGTCGATGCCAGGCAAGTTGCTGTAGACGGCGGTTTCGGCGAGTGATGTGCCCGCCGAAGCTCCCAAAGCCGCCGCCATCGCCAGAGACGCCCAGATGCCAGTCCTGGCCGCCATGATCGCCCTTTTCACAGATCCTTGCGAGTCTCTCATGCTTGCCCTCTCCTTTGGGATGTAATGCCCCTAAGGGGCTTTCGGGTTCTCGGGGCGCCCGACGGCCGGCCTCGCGCCTCCGGCCGCCAGCACCCCTGTCGTCGTGAGAAGTGCCAGGTGTCTCGTAAGACCTTCGCCTCCCGTGCCTGGCTGTTGTCTCCTCAATTCAGCCCATGGACGCCCTCGGCCGAACCACCGGCCGAATGCGCCGCTTCCTTGGCGCACAGCAGCACCGCTGAGCAATTGAGCTTGTCCCTAAGGGAGGGAACTACCCTCCGAAAGACGTGGCCCGAAAAGCCGGGCCCCTCACAGGACGGGTATCATATCACGGATCGGGATTCTGTCAAGGCTTGACAGTGGCTGCGCGCCGGCGAATCAGGGCCAGGCCGCCCAGGGCCAGCAGCGTCAGGGCGGCGGGCTCGGGGACCCCGGCCCCGCAGCCTTCCAGGTAATGCAGCGACCAGAGGTTGTAGTCCAGCCCGTCCACCTCGCCGTCGCTGTTGAAGTCGCCCTCCGGCCAGCCGCCGGCCTGGAGGTAATGCAGGGACCAATTGTTGTAGTCTAGCCCGTCCACGCAGCCGTCGTAGTTGGCGTCGCCCATGGGCGAAGCGAACTCGTCGGCCCCATAGTCGTAGCCGGCTCCTGCTGGCCTGGGACCGCCGTCGATGTCGTCCGGGACCTCCCACAATGGCTGCGCCTGGTCGATGAGGGCCGTCGCCAGCCTGGTGAGGTGGAGCTCGCCGCCGGCCGGGTCCAGGAACCACTCGGGCAACACCGGCGTCACGAAGTCTACAATGTTGCCCCAGTAGTCGGCCACCACCCAGGGGGACCAGTCGCCCGTAGACTGATCCAGGATTCCCCCGCGGATGATGTTGTTCACCAGGACCAGGTTCGTCGTCTGGCCCGGCCTGGTCCAGTCGTCGAGGATCCGCAGCGTCCACAGGTGCGAGGCATCCTCGCTGTAGACGGTGTTGTTGAACACCTCGAAATCCATAGTGTAGTCCAGCTCCATCGCCCGGTCGTCGGCGGACTCGCCGCGGCGTAGGATGATGTTGTTGCGGACGATCCCCTCCACGGCGTGCCAGGGCAACGTGTGGGAATGGCTGTCCGGCGGGGGATAATTGCCGATGGCGATCCCGTGGCCACAGCGGACAACCACGTTTCGCTCCAGCAGCAGGTCGCTGACGCCGTTCCAGAGGAGGAAGGCGGCCTGCCCGGTGCCCTCGGCGTCGCGGATGTTCTTGGCGACGCAGTCGCGGATGGTCCACTCGTGGATGTTGGTGGCCTCGATGCCGCCGACGTTGTTGACGGGGTGGCCCCCCGGCCCCTGGATGTACTCCTGTGTCTGCTCCATCCACAGGTTCTCGATCAGCACGCCGTAAGAGACCCGGGAATCGGCGTACCCCATGACGTGCCGGCGTCCGCAGTCGAGGGTCTTGACGTTGGAGATGATGAGGTCGTTGGCGTAGCTGCTGGTGTCGCCGATGAGGATGCCATTTCCCCAGAAGTCGCGGATGGTCAGGTCGTGGAGTCGGACACCGTCGGCGGCCACCCGGATGCCGTACGTCACGCCGCTGTCGGTGTTCATGCCGTTGCCGTGCAACACCACGTCATCGCGGTTGCCCGTCTCGCCGCGGAAGGTGAGGTTGGACGCCGTCACGTGTAGCGGGGTGACGACGTGGTACTCCCCCGGGGCGATCACGATCTCGTCGCCGGGCTCGGCGGTGTACGTGGCCTCGAAGATCTCCTGGAAGGTGTCGCAGTAGTGGATCGTGCCGCCCTCCGTCGCCGCCGCCGCCGCCAACAACGACCCCGTCAGGACCAGGGCCCGCAGTCTCCGGCAAACCGCTTGCGAATCCATCGCCGCCTCCTTTGTATTGGAATCCGCGCACACGGCGCGATGTGCCCCTGCGACACCAATACCACCGCTGCCAGCAGGGCCATGCCGACATGTCAAGCAGCTCCGGGGCGCTTCCCGGCTCTTGGCCGATCCGCCGGAAGTCCCGGCCACAGCGTACTCAGCTCGGCCGTTGAGGCCCGTGGGGTGCCCCATCGGCCCTCCCTGCCTCCCGAGGTGCGGAATGATGTCCCCGGGGGGCAGGCACTCTATCCAGCCGGGCGCGGACCGTCAAGGCAGAAGGGCAAAGACAGGCTCACCGCCCGCCCGCCACCCGCCA
>LJUF01000246.1:0-6190 GCA_001303665.1 Phycisphaerae bacterium SM23_33
CCCTGGGATGGGCCGGCGCCGCCGACGACATCCTTCAGGACGTGTACGTGACGGCCATCAAGGGCGCCGCGGGCAAGCTGAAGGCCGCGGAACTGCGGCGATGGCTGTTCCGGGTGACGATCAACCACTGCCGCACGGAGCACCGCCGGCGGCAGCGGGAGTTCAGGGCCCGGGGCAGGCTGGCGGCCCGGCTGGCCCGGCTGGGCGGCCCGCAGGACGCGGGCCACGAAATCGAGAAGCAGCGGGAGCGGGAGCTGGTCCGGCGGGCCCTGGCCGGGCTGGAGCACGACATCCGGGTGCCGCTGGTGCTGCGATACTTTCTGGAGATGGATTCCGGCGAGATCGGCCGGACGCTGGAGCTGAACGGCTCCACCGTTCGCAGCCGGCTGCGGACGGGCCGGCTGGCCCTGGCGGCCGCCCTGCGGAAAGCGGGATACGACCATGAGCAATGAAGAATGCGAGCGGGTCCGGGCCCTGCTGGCCGAGCACTCCGACGGCGAGTTGGCGGCCGCCGAGGCCGGGCTGGTCGAGGCCCACCTGCGAACCTGCGCGGGCTGTCGTGAGGAATTGGAGGCCCTGCGCCGATCACTGGCACTGGCCCGGCAGGTGTGGCGGGAGTCGGTGGCCGGCCTGGAAAGACTGCGGGCGGCACGCCGCCGGCGGCGGGCCGTGGTCATGTCGGAAGAGGATATCGAGCGGGCCATCCGGCGCGAGTCCGTTGCGGCCCAGCTAATGGCGTCGACTCGCATCCTGGCCGCCCAGCCGGGCGGCGAAGCCCAGGCCGAGAAGATGGTCCAATACGTCAGCCGGGAGTACGCCGACACCTTGGCCGCCAAACAAAAGCCCCTGCCCACCACGCGAAATGAAGGAGAAATCCAATGAAACGCAACTTGACGCTGACGAGTCTTGCGATCCTTTGCCTGCTGGCCGCGGCGGGTCTGCCTGGCCTGTCGGCCGAGGAAAAGCCCGGTACGGCCCCCGCCCGGGCGGAGCTGAAGTTCCAGGTTCTCGACGTCCCGTACCCCTACCACGCCCTCCAGCCGCTCGAGCGGGAGTGCCGCTTCGTCCTGATCATGCAGGTGAAACTGCCGGCGACGGCGGTTGCCAGCCTACAGAGAGACCTCCCGGGACTGCTCAGCCGGATACCGGATAAGCAGTTGCCGCCCGAGGAGGTGCGGGACCTCCTGCGTGAAGGGAGGGTCATCCGATACCTTTCGGTGACCTTCCCCCAGGGGGCCCGAGCGCCGGGGCGGCTGGAATACCGCCGCGACGTCGGCATGGAGCCGGAGTATACGTCTGTGCGGCCGGGCGTCTCTCCGACCCCTTCCGCAGGCGGGCCGCCCCGCCCTGCGATCGGGTCAGACCGCTACCTCCCAGGTCGCCGCGAGCCGACCAGCGTACGCCCGGGTGCGGCCTACCCCGCACCCACAGGCTACTACCGCCCCGGCGCCGTCGGCGCGCCGGCCATGCTTCGGGGCGGCTCGTACGTGCCGCCGGCTCCAGCCCCGGAGGGCAAGGCCGTCTGCGAAATCGCCCTGCTGGCCCGGACGGTGGAGCAGGCCGAGCAGCTCGCACGCGGGCTGATCGCCGCCTATGACCTGGGCTGGGCGGAGCACGAGCGGCAGAATCTGCTCACCGCCATCGAGCAGAACAAGCAGCAGCTCGCCCAACTCCAGCCGCGCCTGGAAGAAACCGAGGCCCTGCGCAAGACCCTCCATGAGAAGGTCGAAAAATTCGCGGACATTCCCGAGAAGACCATCGACGAGCTGAAGACCAAAGGCTGGCTGCTGGACGTGGAGCTGGAAGGCGTCCGGGCACGGATCACCGCGGCCGAGAAGCTCCTCAAGCAGCTTGCCAAGACCGGGACAAGCCCTGAAAGCTATCGACAGGTCGAGCTGATGACGATGGTGGCCCAGATTGACATGGCCGGCCTGCTGGGGCAGAAGCAGTGTGTCAGAAATCTGTTGGAGGAGGCCGAGGGCCGCAAGGCCGCCTGCCAGGAGCTGCTGAAGCACGACCAGCGCTTCGGGGGAATCCGCGGCCAGAAGGAGAGCCTGGAGCAGACGATCACGACGCAGCAGGACCTGTTGGCCTCCGACCTATTCAAGTCGCTGGAGGTCGTGGGCAACCGGGCCACCATCCAGCCCGTCCGCTGGCCGGAAGAGCCCCCGCGGGATCGCTGAGATCGTGCCGGGCGGCGCGGGTGCCTGGCAGGGCTGCCGCGGGCCTACCCGCGGGAATGGTCCAGCAGCGGCTTGCCGAGGAATTCGGCCAGGCGCCGAGCGTCGGTTCGCAGGCTGGCCTCGTCGTTATGGCTCATGAGATGAAGCCTCTCGCCCGGCGGATCGCGGAACACGAGGTTCAACTGGTAGGCCGTGAACGCCTCCGCGCCGCTTGTCGGCAGCGTGTGGAAGCAACAGACCTGAAGGGCGGCGATTTGCTCCAGCGAAATCTCCTGCCGTCCCGCCAGGCCGCCGCCGGCGGAGGGCCCGGTCAGCCACAGGACGCCCTGGTGGCGATCGAAGTCGATCCTCCTGGTTCCCAGGCGGCCGGATAGGCCCAGCAGGCCGATGGCCGTCAGGGCCGTGCCCACCGTTGCCGCTATCGCGATGGCCGCCCACAGGGGCGCGCCGCGCTCGGTCCCCCACCAGGCCACCGCCGCCAGCAGGCAAAACGCCCCCAGGCCGAAGACGAGAAACAGCAGGAAGAACGCCCGGGCCCCCAGCGTCGCCTTCAGCACGGCCTTGTCCGGCGACGGCAGGGTCAGCTTCACGGTTCGGAAGTTGGCGCTGGGGGCGGGCAGGGGCAGCTTGGACACGTGCAGGACTCCACCGGCCTGGACCCGGGCCACGGTTCGATCCTCGGCCCGCCCGCCCAGCAGGGCCGCCAGGGCCTGATAGGCGCTGTGCAGGTCGCTTGGGCTTCCCGAGGCCACTTGGAGGCGCTCGCGCGGCCGCCCCTGCCTGCACAGGTGCAGGCAGGCCGAGCCGCGATCCCCGTCGCTGTCGGCGCCCTGCCCGACGGACAGCTCCGCCCGGAGGGCCTCGCTGGGGATGGCCGCCTGCTTCCTGAAGCCGAGCCAGCCATAGCGAAGGCCGAGGTCGCGACCGCCCGGCCGCCACGACAGGCGGCCGCCGTAAAGCACAAAGGACAGCCCGACCAGGGTGAACAGCCCCGCCACCGGGAGACCGACCACCAGCACCGTCCAGCGCCACAGCGGCAGCGGGACGAAAAGCCACATCACTGCCGGCACGCCGTTTCCGCAGGCGATCAGCAGCAGCCCCAGCACGACCCGCTTGGCGGCCGGTGCCGTGATGACCGTCTCGCCAAGCTCCGCCCGCACGACGGGCCGGCCGCGCACAAGCGGCGCGCTTCCGAACCTATCGGCCAAGCGACGCCACGCCTCGCCCCCGGTGCCGGCCGCACGATTCTCCATGTCCGAATCCTCCCTCGCCCGCACCCTGGCTGCGGTGGGCTTGCCGCGGCCACCTTCAATCGCAGGCCGCCTTCGCCTCCTCCAGGGCGCCCAGCACCTCCCTGATGGTGGTGGTGGCCAGGCAGGTGCAGCTATCGGCGGCGCCGTAGTACATCCACAATTCGTCGCCGCGGACCAGCAGCCCGGTGGGGAAGACCACGTTGGGCGTCAGTCCGGAAAGCTCGTACGGGGCCTCGGCCTGGAAGATCCAGTTGCGGCAGCGGGCGATGGCCTTGTAGGGCCTTTTCGGGTCGAGCAGGGCGGCCCCGGCCCGATACACCAGGTGGCCGCCGTAGGCCTTGACGCCGTGGTAGATCAAAAGCCAGCCGTACGGCGTGGGAATCGGCGGGGCGCCGGCCCCGACCTTCACCCCGTCCCAGGCCGGTCCGCTCAGCTCCGGCAGCACGCAGTGCGGCTCGCCCCAGTGGATCAGGTCGGGCGAATAGGCCGACCAGACGTGCTCGATCCCGCCGGCGTCCGGGCGGTGCAGGACGGCCCAGCGGCCGTCGAAGCGCTGCGGGAACAGCACGGCGTCCTTGTTGTTGGGCGAGAAGATCAGACCCACGCGCTCCGCGCTGACCAGGTCGGCGCTGCGGGCCAGCGCCACCGCCGCCCCGGCCGGAGAGTAGGCGGTGTAGGTGATGTACCAGCGTTTCTCGTCGGCCAGGTAGGTGACGCGGGCGTCCTCGCAGCCCCACTCCTCGTAGCGCCAGCCCTCCTCGCCGTAGCGGAGGATGGGCTCGGGCTCGATCTTCCAGCCGGTCACGCCGTTGGCGCTGCGGGCCACGTGGATGCTGGAGTAGCCCGCGTGATTCTCCACGCGCAGCAGCAGCACCACCTTGCCGCCCTGCTCGGTGGCGCCCGGGTTGAGCACGGAAGCGGCGGGGAACGGCAGGTCCAGCGGTGAGATAATCGGGTTGTGCCGCGAGCGCTCGAAAATCCTGATCTTCATGACCGCACCCTTTCGTGCCGCCTATCGGCCCAGGATCCGATACAGGCCTAAGAGGCTGGAAACTGTATGCTGGACGTAGTCGATGCGAACGTCGTAGCTGGTCAGGCTGCGGCGGATTCCGCCCAAGGCCTGCGGCGGGTCCCTGAGGTACATGGCCGATTCCGGCCCAATCTGCGTCTGTAGCTGAAATGCCGACCCGAACCGGATGGCCTGGAGGATCTTCTCGGCCTGGTCGGGGCGGCCGAAGTCGCGGGCCAGAGAATGCGCCGCGCACAGGCCCTCCATGCGGACCGCGGTCGGCGTGGAGCGCGGCGGGTCCAGGAAGCTGCCGACCCAATCCGGATACTCGTGGCTGCGCCGCTGCGCGGAAACGATGGCCTCGGCCATCCGCATCGCCTGGCCAAGGTAGATCTCCTTTGGCCGCAGCCGGTACAGCTCGTTCAGGGCGTACAGTTGCCACTGGTCCGGCGCGGGCCGTTCCCGGTCGCGGACGTTGATGAGGTGATGGGCCGCCCTCTCGGCGGCGTCCAGCCAACCGCCCTTGGGGTCGATCGCGTGCGCCCGCACCAGGGCGAGCATGGCCTCGCCGGGGTAGTACCCGGAGACGAAATCGCTCACCCGCCCGCCGGGGTAGGCCTGCTGGTGGATGAGGAAGTCGCCGTTTTCCGCCTGGGCGCTCTGCATCCACCGGGTGAGCCTGATGACCAGGGGCAGGTGCCTGCGGTTGCCGGTTAACTGGCTGTGCTTGACCAACACCAGCACCGCCAGGGCGTTGCCGCCCAGCTTCGCCCGGCCGCGCTCGACGACGCAGGCGGTGGCTTGCTCGTCCTTCAGCCCCGGGCGGACGCAGCCCAGCAGATAGCCGATGGCCTTCTCCGCCGCCGCCAGCAGCCGCCGGTCGCGGGTGGCCTCGCACACCTCCAGCAGGGCGTAGGCCGTGCCGCAATGCCGGAGGATGTTGTATTCCTCCGACGCCCGCCCGGTGTCGGCCTGGTACTGATACACGAAACTGCCGTCCTCGCGGAGGGCCCGCAGCAGGTACTCCGCGCCCCGCTTCGCCCCCGCCAGCAGCTCCTGGCGCGTCAGCTCAGGGAAGGTGCGATGCCCGCGGTACAGGCGGATGACCTCCCTGCCGTCACTAAAGAAGCCCAGCGTCGAGAAGCGCCACACCTTGTCCTCACGCGAGGCCAGCAGCCAGGCTGCCCAATTCTCCCCCCGGCCCCGCAGGTACGCGCGTATGTTCTCCGGCTGGAGCCTTTGCCGGCCGTCCACCAGACCGTGCGCGGTCAGCTCTTCCGGAAGCAGCGCCACGCCTGAATTCCTGCTCCAGGCCAGGCCGTACAGGCTGGGCTCCAACGTCAGTGGCCGCTCCGGATCGCTTCGCTCCAAGGCGCCGGCGGGTTGAACGAGGTCGAGCTTGATCCACTTCGGCCTTGGCCCGGCTGCACGCGGGTGCGTGAAATGCGACATCGCCTTTTCGACGGCCTGGGCCAGACCGACACCCGCACCGGCGGCGACGCGGGCGCTGTGCAGGCCGTCGCTGACGGAAAGGAAGACGATCCGCGGCTGCGCGTCCTGCCTCAGGGCCGGGGGCAAGCTCGCAGTGGTCTTGTCGGCCCCTCGGAGCCGGTCCCCCATGTATCGCAGCAGGGATTCGGCGTCCTTATCGGTGAGCGCGATGGGCTCGCGAAGGTCCTCAAACCAGACGTCCGCGGCGGAGGGCTGAGTGGCGGGGCCGGCATTCGCGGCCGAGGATACGGGCG
>LJUF01000246.1:6197-9690 GCA_001303665.1 Phycisphaerae bacterium SM23_33
CGACGGCGCCGACGCGCAGCCGCTCACCACCGCCAACAGAGCAGCCGCCGATCGCCACCGGTAGATGCCCATACCCGCAGCCTCCTGCCGTCCCAAGTCGGTTGCAGCGGGACTTGCTGCCGAGGCCATGCTACGGGCCGCCGGCCACAAAATCCACGATCCCCCCCACCGCTACCTCTTCTTCAACGGCTCGTCGAAGAGGGAGTCGCTGAAGTAGTGGTCGGGCCAGCCGGCGGCGCGGCGGTTGAGCTGCTCGGCGTGGCGGGCGCGGGCGAGGCGCTGGGGGTCGGCCGGTTCGATCCGCCAGGGATAGCTGTACCGGCGGTGCTCCCAGACGAAGTAGTTGCCCAGGGCCATGGCCTCGCGCGGGTGGAAGTAGCAGTCGCGGTTTCGGGCCATCTCGCGGGCGACGTTCCGCAGGTCGCGCTGCTGGGTGCCGAAGGTGACGGCGGGCGGGCGGCAGTCGGCCCAGACCCGCTTGGGCTGGCGCTCGAAGAGGGCGGGGTCCTGGAGCAGCTCCCAGGCGCTGGCGGGCTTCTCGTCGTCGGTCACCGGGGCGATGCCCTTCATGGGGTCGATCCAGCCCCACTTCCCTTCCGCGTACACCTCCGTCATCATGTGCCCGGAGATGTGCGAGCAGTGCAGCCGGGCCGGCAGGCCCGCCATCTGGCAGAGGCAGACGTACAGCCGGGAAACCTCGTTGCACATGAGGGCGCCGCGCTTGAGCAGCTCCTCCTCGGTGCCGCCGGTAAACAGCCCCGGCCGGGCCAGGCCGCCGTCCTGGTTGTCCCGGACGCGGCGCATCAGGGCCAGCGCCTTCTCGCGGTCGGTCATCCCCTGGCGGACGTGCTCGGCCACGACCGCCTCCAGCATCGGCCGGGAGCCGGCAACGTAAGGTGTCTCCAGCGGCGTGTATTCCGAGTACAGGTATTCCACGGTCCGGTCGTTCAGGATGATCTGGTCCTCGATGACCTGCACGTCCACGCCGCCGTCCTCGCCGTAGAAGCCCAGGACGCGCTCCAGCCAGAGCTGGCATCCGCGGCGAGTCAGCGGGTCGTCAATGAGTGCCATCTGATTCCGTCCGCGCTGGTTCTCGAACATGTCTGATCTCCTGGCGGTTGGCGCGGCCGCGGGCGTGGCGTCCAAGGCCTGCGCCCGGCTCACTTCTGCCTGATCCAGCGGAGGATCTCGCGAAGTCCGGGGCGCTTGCCGAACATGAGGATGCCGGTGCGGAAGACCTTCGCGCCGGCCCAGACGGCCACGGGCAAGGAGGCGGCCAGCACGGCGATGGAACCGACGATCTCCAGCAGCGGAAGCTCCGCCTTGGCCGAAAGACGCAGGATCATCACCATCGGCGTCAGCGGCGGCACGAACGAAAGGGACCTGGCGAGCGTGCCGTGCGGATCCTTCACCAGCGTGAACCAGCTGACCATCGGCACTATGCACAGCAGGCTCACGGGCATCATCAGGCCCTGGGCCTCCTTGATGGTGTTGCAGACCGACCCGATGCCGGCCAGGACCGAACTGAACAGCAGGAAGCCGAGGATGTAGTAGATGATGAAATAGGGAAGGATCCCGGCCGGAACGCTGAGGGCCAGCCCGCGCCACCGGGCGGCGGCGTACGCCCCGGCGCCCCAGACGCTGATCACCGTCAAGCCGATGCCCGCCAGGCCCAGGACCTTTCCCGACATCAACTGGAACGGGCTCAGGGCCGACAGCAGCAGCTCCATCACGCGGGAGTTCTTCTCCTCGATAATGCTGGTGAGCATGTGCTGCCCGATGCCGAAGATGCCCATGAACATCAGGAACATGAAGGCGAAGGGCAGCATCAGCTCCGCCACAAAGTCTGACTTCTTTCGGACGCGTTCCTCCTCGGCCGCGCCCAGCACCAGGTGCTCGGACGGCACGCGCCGGCGCAGCTCGGTGAGCACCTCCGGCGACAGGCCGCGCAACTGGCAGCGCCGATTGACCACGGCCTCGTCGAGCAGGTTGCCGACGATCGAAAGCACGTCGAAATCGGCGAGCGTGGTCTTGCGGGTGTAGACGCGCATCATCCCCCGGCCGGCGACCACGTCGGCGTCCAGGACGACGTACACGTCCAGTTCGCCCCGCCGGAGCTTGTCCTTGTGGGCCTCATCGGCCGATTTGGCCGCACCGACGTTCGCCTGGGCTTGCTGCAGCAGCAGTTGCCGGCGAGGGTGCGAGGAATTGTATCTCTGGAACGACCGCTGCATCTCAGCCGAGAGTTGGCCGGAAAGGTCGCTCACGGCCACGCGCCTGGCCGGCTGCGAATCGGCGGCGTGACGCTCGGTGCGGGCGGAAACGTACAGGATCAGGGCAACGATCGCCGGCGTCATCAACATGCCCAGCAGGAAGGTCTTGGTCTTGGCCGTCTCCAGGTACTCCCGCCAGGCGACTTTAAGAATCCTGTACATTGCCGGTCCCAACCAGATGGACGAAGATCTCGTGCAGCGAGGGCACTTTCACCTCGAAGGCTAGCACCCGCACCCTTGCCGCCAGCGCCTTCAGCAATTCCTGCGGGTCGGCGCCCTCGGTGAGAACGATCTCGAGCCGCCGGCCGTCGGGCTTGACGGCCGCGACCATGGGCAGCCGGTGGAGAAAATCCGCCTGCCCTTCCAGCTCCACCGAAGCCGCGCGCGATTGCCGGCGCGACCGGATCTGGTCCAGCGTGCCGTTCAGGACGGCCTTTCCCTTGTTGATCAGCAGGATGAAATCGCAGAGCCGCTCGGCCTCGTGCATCACGTGCGTGGACAGGATGATGGTCTTTCCGCGGTCGCGCATGGAGGCGATGATGCCCTTGAGCAGGTCGAGGTTGACCGGGTCCAGCCCCGAAAACGGCTCGTCGAGGATCAGCAGATCCGGATCGTTGATGCAGGTGACGGCGAACTGAAGCTTCTGATGCATCCCCCTGGAAAGCTCCTCCACCTTCTTGTCCCGCCAGTCGGAAAGCCCCACCTTCTCCAGCCACCGCGGCACGGAGCGGGAAAGCTCGCGGGCCGGGGCGCCCTTGATCGAGCCGAAATACGCCAGCACCTTTCCGACCGTCATCTTCCGGTACAGCCCGCGCTCCTCGGGCATGTAGCCGATGCGATCCTTGGCCGCGGCGGCCGATGCCGCCCCGAGCACCTGGATCCGCCCGCTGTCGGGGCGGATGATGTCCATGATCATGCGCTGGGTGGTGGTCTTGCCGGCCCCGTTAGGCCCGAGCAAACCGTAGATGCTCCCCGGCGGGACGCCCACGCTGAGCGCGTCCACGGCGCGGACGTCGCCGAAGGACTTGCACACGTTCTCCAGGCAAACAGCGTCCATTCGATCCTCACACCTGCCGAAGCCCGATCGCCTCACACAGACAACTCGTCCGACATTCCCCCGATAACTCCCTGCCCGGCAGCGCCGCAGGCGCCCCGGCCATTATCGCACGGGCACCGACCCGCGTCGACTGTTACATCCGCCCGGGGTGCATCAAGGTTCC
>LJUF01000247.1 GCA_001303665.1 Phycisphaerae bacterium SM23_33
CGACGAATCCGCCGATCCCGCGGGAGCCGATCCGCTTCAGTTCCGAGACGACCTGCCGGTAAGGGATTCGCTGCTGCCCCGCGCGCGGCCTCAGGCCCGAGAGGAGCTCGAAGACCCGCTTGGCGAGGTCCTCTTCCGGGGCCTGGGATGTCGGGACCTGCTCCACCACCTCAAGCGGCTCCTGCTGCGACGTTCCTGTGGCTTAAGACCGCGGCCGGCGGGCCCGGGCGCCGCCGCCCGCCCGAAGTCGGGCCCTATGGTACTTTTTCTGGCCGGCCTTCGCCACCTGCGATCGGGCTGCGGCCGCCCGGCGGGCCTGCGCCGGGGCGGAGGGCGGCTGCAGGCCTTCGGCCGGCGGGCAAAATCCCTTGCTGGCATGCACTTGACAGCGGGCGGGTTTGGTGGTCTGCTGTTCGGCCGAGGCATGTCACGGCCGTTTCTCGCGGCCCGGCGCGATTCGGACAGGGGCCGCGCGGACATATTCGCAGCGTCAACGGTCGGACGGAGCCCGCGAGCGGATCCTGCAACGGAGTGATCGAACCTCTTTGGGAAAACGGGAAAGGTGATCAGAATGAGAGCAACTGCCTGCAAGATGGGGATCGTCCTGCTGGCCGCGACGGCCGTGGTCTTCATGGGCGCCGGCTGCAAACCCGAACCGGAGGAGCCCGGCGCCGCCCCGGCGACGACGCCGAAGGAGGAGGTGGTCAAGCCCGTGGCCGCCCCGGGTGCCTTTGAGGCCTTCAAGAGCAAGGTCAGCGTGCCGGCGGTCATGGTGCCGCTGGTGTCCAAGGCCCCGGCGATCGACGGGCAGCTGGACGCCGCCTACAAGGCCTGCCAGCCGATGACGTTCAAGTTCATCACCGGCCTGGAGGCCAAGCCCACCGCGCCCACCACCGCCTACGCCGTCACCACCGGGAAGGAGCTGTTCCTGTTCTTCGACTGCCAGAGCCCCGACATGGACGCCCTGCAGGCGAACGTGACCGAGCACGACGGCCAGGTCTGGAACGACGACTGCATCGAGATGTTCATCGACCCCACCAACAAGCGCCAGATCGACGGCTACATGCACATCATCATCAATACCCTCGGGACCACCGCCGAGTCCAAGGGGCCCAGCGGGGCGGAGGACTACTCCTGGGACCCCAAGCTCCGCCTGAAGGCGGTCAAGGGCGCCAAGGGCTGGACGCTGGAAGTGGCCTTTCCTCTTGCCGACCTGCTGCCCGACCCCGGCAAGATCAACCGCGTCTGGGCGGTCAACCTCAACCGGATGGCCTACCTGATCGAAGGCCCCGAGGACACCTGCTGGAGCCCGACGGAGACCACCAGCTCGCACGTGCCGGCCAAGTTCGGCGTCTTCTGGCTGCAGGCCGGGAACGTGGACAACACCAAGGACTGACGCCCCGGCCGCCGGCAGCCGGCATCGCCTGGTGAACGCAACGTCTTCCGCCGGTCGGTTCGACCGGGAGACGAACTTCGCCCCCGGTCGGGGCCTGCGGTGCCTCGACCGGGGGCAAACTGTTGACCCTCGGCGGGAACAGGGGCTGGGCCAAGTGGCGGTCGAGCTCACATCCTCGCAGCGGGCGCTGCTTCGCTCCCGCGCCCGCAGCATGCCAGCCGGCGTCATCGTGGGCAAGGGCGGGGCCGGCGAAAGCGTGCTGAATCACGTCCGGGTCCAGTTGGCCCGGCGCGAGCTGGTCAAGCTCCGCTGGCTTGATACCGCCGCCGAGCAGCCCCGCGCCGCCGCCGAGCGCCTCGCCCAGCAGTTCGGCGCCGCCGTCGTGGACGTCGTCGGCCGCGTGGTCGTGCTGTACAAGCCCGGCGACCACCTGCCCCCGCAAAAGCGCCTGAAGCTGCCCCGGCGCTGACCGCGCCCCTGACCGGCGGCTTGCCGTCCGGCGCGGTCGAATCGCTGGACGGCCCGCGCGCCGCCCGTCACCTGGCCGCCTTCTCGATCGCGGCGACCTGCGTGTTGATGGCGGCGATGACGGCCGGGTCGAACTTCATCTTCCGCTCGTACGTCATCAGGCCGTTGACCTCCTGCTCGATGTCGTACAACTGCGTGTAGCAGAAGCCGCACATCCGGGGGTGCTTCAGCAGGGCGGTGGTGAGCCTGCCGTAGCGTTGGATGAACTCGGCCCGGCTTCGGGGCCGGTCGCCGTAGCCCCAGGCGGCGTCGCCGCGGCTCTGGCCGGGGTTCCACCAGATGCCGCCGTACTCGCTGACGAAGAACGGCTGGCCGGCGAAGGGGACCTGGCCGGGGCGGTTGTAGAACGGCTCGCCGCCGGCGGCGAAGTCGGCGAACAGCGCCTTGAACTTCCGTGGGTCCTGCTCGTAGCTGTGGCAGTCGTACACGTCGGTCCGGGTATGGGGGTATCCGCTGGAATCGATCACCGCCCGGGTGGGGTCCAGGGCCTTCGTCAGCCGGTACAGGTCGCGCTGCATCTGCGGGTCGCGCCACGGCCGGCCCTCGTTGAACGGGCACCAGCCGACGATACAGGGATGATTGAAGTCGCGCTGGATGACCTGGACCCACTCGGCGGCCATTCGGCGCATGGCCTCGCCGCTGTCGCGGTCCATTCCCCAGTCGCCGAACTCGCCCCAGATGAGGTAGCCCAGCCGGTCGGCCCAGTACAGGAACCTGGGCTCGAAGACCTTCTGGTGCAGGCGGGCGCCATTGAAGCCCAGCCGCTGGGCCGCGACGATGTCGCGCTTGAGGTCGGCGTCGCGCGGGGCGGTGTACAGGCCGGCAGGGTAGTAGCCCTGGTCCAGCACCAGCCGCTGAAACACGGGGCGCTCGTTCAGCAGGATGGCCGGCGGGGCCAGCGTGACCGTCCGCAGGCCGAAGTAGCTGCCCAGCCGGTCCACCACGCCGGCCCCATCTCGCAGGGTCAATTGCACGCCGTACAGGAACGGGTCGTCCAGGTCCCATCGCCGGACGTAGTCCAGCCCGACGGCGCATTCGGCGGCGGGGGCCCGGCCGACGACGCGCCGGCCGGCGCGGACCTCCACCGCCAGCGTCAGGTTCGGGTGGGGCGAGTCGATCTCGGCCTGGAGGTGGATCCTGCCGCCGGCCGGGTCGCCGACCATCCGCAGCGACTTGACGTACGAGCGTCCCACCGGCTCCAGCCAGACGCTCTGCCAGATGCCCGTCACCCGGGTGTAGTGGCAGCCGCGGCTGTCGTAGCTCGCCGACTGCTTGCCGCAGGGCTGGAGGCCGCCGCGGTTGTCGTCCACGGCCCGGACGACCAGCAGGTTGGGCCCGGGCTCCAGCAGGCCGGTAATCTCCAAGGCAAAGGGGGTGTAGCCGCCGCGGTGGAAGCCCGCCGGGCGGCCGTTGACCCACACCGTCGCCTCGTAATCCACCGCGCCGAAGTGCAGCAGGATGCGCCTTCCCTTCCAGGCCGGCGGCAGCGTGAAGCTTCGGGCGTACCACACGCAGGGCATGAAGTCGCGCCTGCCGACGCCCGACAGGCGGCTCTCCGGGGCGAAGGGGACGGTGATCTTCCCGGTCAGGCGGCCGGTCCGGGGCCAGCCCAGCGCCTCACCGTTCCGGCCGGCGTCTTCGGCGAATCGCCACGGGCCGTTCAGGCACAGCCAATCCTCACGAACCCGCTGCGGGCGGGGGTGCTCGGCTCTGGGAATGGCGCCGCGTCGTGCCATAAGTCTCGTCCTCTCACCTGATTTGGGCCTGTTCGCCCGGCCCGGCCGGCCGCCGGCGGGCCCAAATCGCCCTTGTTTGACCGGGCCAGCCAACGTAAATTGTGGGTTGGCTGGTGTATCAGATTCGGCTGCGTCAGTCGAGGTCCAAGATGATCCGTTTCACCTGCCGGCGCTGCGGCCAGCACGTCCGGGTTTCGGACGACTTCGGCGGCAAGAAGGGCCGCTGCCCCTTCTGCCAGCGGGTCGTCCCCATTCCGACGCAGTCCGAGCCGGCGCTTGAGGGTGAGCAGGCGGGGAGCCCGGCCGCCATGGGCCGGGCGAAAGGGGAACCCCCGCCGCCACCTCCTCCGCCGCCCCACGCCACAGCGGACCTCGTGGGGCTGGAAGAGGCCGAGGCGGAGTTCGTCTCCCCCGGCGACCCCAGCCACGAGACCGACCGGCTGGAGGCCATCACGGAGCAGGAATCGGCGCCGGCGGCTGCCGCCGAGCCCGGGGCGGAGGCCCCGCCTGCGGCCGGACCGCCCGGCGCGAGGAAGATGCCCTGGCTGCTAATCGGCGGGGTCGGCGGCGGAGCGGCCCTTCTGGTTGTGATAGCTGTGGCGGCGGTCATGTTCTGGCCCTTCGGCCGGGGCGGGCAGCCGGCATCTTCGGGGCTCCGGTCGCCGCCGGGCACCGGACGGGCCGCTGTCTCGCCGGTGGTGGCCCGGCCGCGGGAGCCCCTCGAGGCCAAGACCCAGATTCCGCTGTCCGCGGAGATCCAGGCGGCCACGGCCCGCGCCCCCGCCGGGGCGTTCTGCATGCTGCACGTGGACCTGGCAAAGACGGCCGAGGCCGTCGCCAGCATCCCCAGCCGCACCGAAGCGGTGGCCGCGGCCGTCGCCTCCAGTGCGTTGTGGTCGCAGGCCCGGCAGCGAATCGCCGAAGGCTCCATGCCCACCGGCGTCACCCTCTTCCTGACCGGCCAGACCGCCCCGGCCGGCGGGCTCTTCGGCAGGTGCTACGGCATGGTCTCCGGCGGGAAGACCGACCCGGGCTCCGGGCTGTGGTCGCTCATTGAGCCTGAATCGCCTGTCCCTCATTTTCTGGTTCGGCTGGAAGGCCCGGCCGCCAGGCACTACTCGCAGGAGCTGCTGGCCCGGGCCCGGGCGATGAACCTCGGAGGGGCCTTCGCGGCGGATCTGCCGGCCACGCACGCCGAGGTCCGGCTGGCGCCGGCGGGGCTGTTCGGCGGCCGGGAGATGCTCGTCGGCACCGTGCAGACCGTGGACGGGAACGGCGCGTGCATCCGCCAGCCCAAGCAGCAGCAGCGGCTGCGCGAGCTGCTCATGAAGGTCCAGACCGACCGCCCCGTGGTCGGGTGCGTCATCCTGCCCAACTTGAGAGGCCTGCTCCAGGCGGCCCTGGGGGAGGCCGGGGCGCCGCCGGCCTGGGCGACGGGGCAAACCATACTGGTCTTTGCCATTGATCCCGGGCCCGACGGCCTGGCCACGCTGGTCGTCTGTGAGGCCGCCCCGGGGTCCGTCAACGACCTGAAGGCCGAGGCCGAGCCCATGGCCGTCCAGGCCGACGGGCCCGACATCCGCATCACCGGCCTGGGCACCGAGGCCGTCCCCCTGATGAAGAAGATACTGCCCGGCTTCGAGGAGGTGGTGCTGAAAGGGCTGGCCCTGGCCGGGCCGGTCCGCTCCCGGCTGCCGGCCACCACGCCGCCGAAGGTCGAGCCGCAACCGGCACCGGCCCCGCCGCCGGAGCCGAAACCGCCGCCCGTTCCAGAGAAGAAGGAATTCGTCTACGCCGTCTGCTTCTACGAGCACTGCCCCACCCGCAACCAACCGTTCAAGGTGGAAAAGTCCGCGATTCCGGCCGACGTGCTGGCGGGGACCAATCCGCTGAAGTGCCCGCATTGCGGCAAGCCGACCGCCGTTGTCGCCGTGCAGTGCCCGCACTGCAAAAAGTATTACGCCCAGACGATCCCGGTCTGCCCGCACTGTCACAAGCCGAGGAAATGATTCGTCGCGGCGCGGCCTCCTCGGCCGGGCGGGCCGCTCCGGGCGGGGGCGAGCGTTCGCATGGAGACCATACCCACGCCTGACGGGAAGACGGTTCGGCTGCTGTACGGCAGAAAGGGCATGCTGCTGCGCGTGCCGGAGTCCGCCGCCGTGCTGGCCGGCCGGCACGTCGAGCCGATCGAGAATCCGCGCCAGGCCGTCGCCCAGGCCCTGGCCGACCCCGTCGGCTGTGCGCCGCTGGCTGAGCTCATCGCAGCCAGGAAGCCCGCCAGCGTCGCCGTCACCATCTCCGACATCACCCGCCCGGTGCCCAACCGGGTCTTCCTGCCGCCGCTGCTGGAGGCCCTCCGGGCCGCGGCCGTGGCCGATTCGCAGATGGTCATCATCATCGGCACGGGCATGCACCGGCCCAGCACGGCCCGGGAGCGAGAGGCCCTGGTCGGCGGCGAAATCCAGTCGCGGGTGGAGGTCATCGACCACGTGGCGGCCGACCCGGCCACGCTGGTCAGGGTCAGCGACGACCCGCCCGTCAGCGTCAATCGCCGCTTCGCCCAGGCCGACTTCCGCATCGTCACCGGCTACATCGAGCCGCACTTCATGGCCGGCTTTTCCGGCGGGCGCAAGGGGGTGTGCCCGGCCCTGGTGGACCTGGCCACGATTCAGCGCTTCCACGGCTACCAGAGCCTCGCCGACCCGCGGGCCGACAACGGCATCCTCGAAGGCAACCCCTGCCACGAAATCGCGCTGGCCGTCGCCCGGGCCGTCGGCGTGGACTTCCTCTTCAACGTCGCCATCACCCGTGACAGACGGCTGGCCGGCATCTACTGCGGCGAGCTGGAGGCGGCCCACCTCGCCGGCTGCCGCGACGTGGCCGAGTGGACCTCCTCCGACATCGATCCCGCCGCGCCGGCGTTCGACCTGGTCATCACCAACGGCGGCGGGTATCCCCTCGACGCCACCTTCTACCAGACCGTCAAGGGGATGTGCACGGCCTTGCCGGCGCTGGCGGCCGGCTCGACGCTGCTGATCGTCTCGGAATGCTCCGAACAACTGGGCTCCAAGGCCTTCACCGAGCTGATGCTCCGCTATGACAACGACTGGCGGACCTTCCTGGCCGACATCGAGGCCGACCAGGACCGGACCGGCCTGGACCAGTGGGAGCTGCAGATGCAGGCGCGGGTGCTGGCCCGCATCGGGCTTCAGAAGCTGTGGTTCGCCGGCGACGGCATCGCCCCCGAGATGCAGAAGCACATCGCCGTCACCCCGCTGCTGGGCGAGGGCGACGCCCAGACCCGCGCCCAGCGGGCCGTCGACGAATACCTCGCCGCCCACCCCGCCGCCCGCGTGGCCGTCATCCCCGACGGGCCCTACACCCTGCTGCGGCTGGGACGCTGAACCCCGCCGGGCCGCCGGCGCCGCCGGGGCTGCAACCGGCCCGGAAGAAAGGACGCCTCGGATGATCCTGGGCGAGTACTGGAAGCTGCACGACGACGCCACGATTCAGAAGTTCGACGCGGCGGCCGTGCGGCTGCTGACCGGCAGCGGCGCCCGCATCGAGCACGACGGCCTGCTGGACACGCTCGAAGCCGCCGGCTGCCGCATCGACCGCGCCGCCCGGCGGTGCCGGTTCACCGAAAAGCTCATCCGCGACGCCCTCGAGCACGTCGGCGGCAGCACCACGCAGCAGGTCAAGCTGCCTGCCGGATGGAGCCCGCAGGTCCGCATGGGCCACGCGGGCAACTTTCCGCACCTGCTGGACTGGCCCAGCGGCCGGCGCCGCCTGGCCACCCGGCAGGACGTCATTGACATGGCCAGGATGGGCCAGAGCCTCGACGAGTTCACCCACGTCGGCAAGGTGCTGACCACGCACGAGGTGGACCCGCGCGTCGAGCCGCTGTGGGAGGTGCTCCAACTGGCCCAGATCAGCACCAAGCCGATCCACGCCGGCGAGATCTTCTACGCCCACTACATCCAGCCGCTGGTCCGCATGGGCGAGGTGCTCACCGGCAGGCCGGGCGACACCTCCCTGGTGACCTCCTGCGACTTCTTCATCGCCCCGCTGATCCTGGAGCCCAACCAGGCGGCCTGCTTCCTGGCCAAGCGCCGCTTCGGGCTGGCGAACGTGCCCGGCACGATGCCGATCTCGGGCATCAGCGCCCCGGTGACCGTGGCCGGCACCGTGGCCGTGGCCCTGGCCGAGCTGATCGCCGGATGGGTGCTGGGCTACCTGGTCAGCCCGGACCTGCCCGCCGGCGGGATCGTCTCCACCGGCTCGCTGGACCTGCGGACGCTCACCGCCTGCTTCGGCAGCCCCGAGGCCATGCTCCAGGACGTCTCGGTGGTGAACGTCTGCCGGCGGCTGTACGGCATCCCCGTGCACGCCGCCGTCGGCTACACCGACTGCAAGCGCCCGGGGCTGGAGGCGGTGTTCCTGAAGATGCTGCCCCTGGTGGGCATTCCCTTCGGCACGGACCAGTGGATCGGCGGCGGCGGCCTGCTCTCGGCCGGGCAGGACTACTCGCCCGTCCAGCACATGCTGGACATGGAAATGGGAAAGGCGGTCGAACGTTTCCGCAGCCACTACGAGGTCAACGAAGACACCCTGGCGGTGGAGCTCATCGAGCAGGTGATCCGCGCCGCGACCACCAACTTCCTCGACACCGACCACACGTTCAGGCATTACAGCACCGAGCAGTGGTATCCGAGGTGGTTCGACCGCACCTGCTGGCAGGGCGACGAGTACGAGGCCCAGGCGGAGCGCCGGATGCTGGAACGCATCGACCGGTACTGCAAGGACGCCATTGCCAACTACCGCAGGCCCGACATCGACCAGTCCAGGGTGGGCGAGCTGAAGCGGATCTTCCTGGCGGCCGAGAAAAACATCCTGGGGA
>LJUF01000248.1 GCA_001303665.1 Phycisphaerae bacterium SM23_33
CCCGTATTTGCAAGGTTCGCCGCTTCTGTTTAGCCGCGGCCGGGACGGCCGCGGGGGGCGGCCCGTCGGGCCGCCGCCAAACGAACGCGGCGAGAACATTGGCACAGGCAGAACTCAAGCATCGGAGAATTCCAGAATGAAGCGCAAGCGGATCGTCGCGGCGAAGTTGGGCAACGGGCACATCGGCCTCATCGAGCAAGACGTCCCGCCCCTGCGGCCGGGCACAGTCCTGGTCCAGGTCCACAACTCCCTCATCAGCCCCGGGACTGAGCTGGGTGGCTGGCGCGGGCTGCGGCGGGAGCTGGCCGAGCCCAAGCCCCTGCCCGAGCCGCTGCCGTTCGGGTATTCCAACTCCGGCGTGGTGCTGGAGGCCGGCGAAGGCGTGCAGGCATTCAAGCCCGGCGATCGGGTGGCCTGCATCGGCGCCGGCTACGCCCAGCACACCAACTACGCGGTGGTGCCGCAGAACCTCTGCGTGCCCCTGCCGGAGGGTGTCAGCTTCGCCCAGGGGGCGTACGCCCACCTGTCGGCCACGTCACTGAACGGCCTCCGCCGCGGGCAGCCGGAGTTCGGGGAATTCGTGGCCGTGTTGGGGCTGGGCGTGGTGGGCCAGCTCACCGCCCAGTTGTATCAGCTGGCCGGCAACTACGTCATCGGATGGGACCGGATCGGCTTCCGCCTCGACGTCGCCCGCATGTGGGGCATCCACGCCGCCGTCAACGTGGACGAGCAGGACCCGGTGGCCGCCACCGCCGCCTTCACCGCCGGCCAGGGGCTGGACGCCGCCGTGCTGGCCTTCGGCGGCGACGCCGACCAGGCCGTGAAAACCGTCGAGAAATGCCTCAAGTGCGCCCCCGACACCCACCCCATGGGCCGCATCGTCGCCCTCGGCGGGCCGCGCTTCCTGTACACCTCCACCCTGACCAACGTGGACGTCCGCCGCGCCAGCCGCACCGGCCCGGGCTACCACGACCCGGCCTGGGAGAGCGGAGCGGACTACCCGGCGGTGTTCGTCCGCTGGACCAGCCGGGACAACGTGGCCGTGTGCATCCGGCTGATGGCCGAGGGCCGGCTGAACGTGAACTGCCTGACGACCCACGTCATCAGCCTGCCCGACGTGGACGCCGGCATCTCCGCCATCATCAACGACCCGGACAGAATCCTGGGCGTGCTCTTCCAGATGCAGCACTGAGCCCAGCCGGTGCACCGCGGCTATTGCTCGTTGGCCACCTCGATGATGAGGGCGCGGTTCACGATGTTGCTGCCGGCGGCGGGCACCACGTAGCTGTCGCCCTCCAGGCTGGGGATGATGGTTTTGCTCTTGGCCGCGCCGTCGGCGAACCACGTGTGCGTGATCTTGACCATGCCCGGTTGCAGGGCCGGCTCCGGCCGGGTGCAGTGGGCGAAGATCCGGTACGTGTTCAAGGTGCAGCGGCTGACCTTCTTGAGCTGGAACTTGACGTAGCACTCGGCGGCCGGCTGGCGGAGGCGGATGTCGCAGGTGCGCTCCCTCCGCCAATGGGCGCCGGCGTCGAAGGGCTTCTTGAAGGCGAAGCGCCACGCCGGGTCCAGGTTGGTCTTGTACAGGATCTGCGCCCGGTCCGACGGCGGGGTCCAGGGCGAGTTGGCGGCGCTGAACGAGCCCGCCACGGTCAGCCAGTGGATCTGCCAGGTCGCCGGAGGGGCCACCTTCACCACGGCATAGCCTTTCCCGCCGCCTCCCGGACTCAGGTGCGAGGGATAGCTGGTGCTGTAGCTGAGGTTGGAGATCTCGTGGAAGAAGTCCAGGTACCGCGGGCTGCTGCCGAGGTCCGGCTTGATCCAGAACACCGCCTCCTGGGGCTTCATGGAGAACTTGAACCGGTTCGTGCCCGCCTGGATGCCCGGCAGCGGCATGGGGGACATGAACAGGGAGTTTTTCAGCTTCAGGTTAGCCACGCTGGCCTCGCTGACGTCCTCGCCCAGCAGGCGGACCCTCAGCAGGTAGCCGTAGGTGCCTTCCACCTGGTTGGTGATGTCCAGCTTCAGATGGCAGTCGCCGGTGGTGTCATTGGTCCAGACGGTGGTCCAGGTCAGGCCGTTGTCGGTGGAAACGGCGACGGAGTTGGTGGCGCCGACGTTGGCGCGGTGGAAGTCGGCCTCCAGGATGGCCCCGCTGTGGGAGTCGCCGGCTACGGTCAACGTGCCGGGGCTGCCGGCGATCAGGTAGGGGCTGTGCATGCGGAAGATCACGTAGCAGTCGCCCAGCCCGGCCGGTCCGACCTTGCCGTCCTGAAGGACGTAGTTGACGCCCTGGTAGAGCCCGTCCAGGAAGTTGTTCTGATGGGCGGCCCAGTCCGGGCGATACTCCTGAATGCCGTTGACGTAGTGGATCTTGGGCAGGCGGAAGTTGTGCGGCCCCCTCTCGAAGTCGTACCAGGTGGTGGGGGCATAGAACTCCGGCGGGCAGTACCACCGGCCCAGCCGGTCCCAATACCGCGTCAGCCGCTCGCCCCGGCGCAGGTCCAGGTCCATGCTGTGGCCCCAGGAGCGGCAGGCGGCGTAATAGCTCTCGCCGCTGGTCGGGATATACGATTTGTAGAAGGTGTTGCGGCAATACTGCTTGCTCCCCCAGGCGATGAACTTCCCGCCCAGGTAATCCCACTGCCAGAAGGGGGTGGACGGATACTGCTGGTTCATGATGTAGCGGTCGGGGTTCCCGCAGATGGTGTTGGTGTCGACGATGCGGGTGGGCCCGCCGGCGTCCCATTCCTGACAATAGTGGGCGCAGTCGTACTGGGCGTCGAACTCGTGCCAGTCCCCGTCGTACCAGACCTCCAGCACGCAGTGTCCCGGCAGCGCCCGCTGGCGGGCCGGCAGCCCCGCCACCTCGCACATCGCGGCCAGCGTGTGCTGGATCTGGAAGCAGATGGTCATGCCGTACACGTTGAAGATCCGGATCGGGTCGAGCACGTACCCCAGCTCGGTTGTGCCTTCGGGATGCTCCAGGGGGTTCCAGTGGAAAAAGTGCCTGCGGGTGATGTACCCCCACAGGGCGATGGCCTTCTCCTGGTCGCTGTGGCAGCCGGCGGTCACGCTGGCCACCAGCGACTTGATGTCGTGGGCGTCCGGCTCGCCCACCTTAAGCAGCTTGAGGTCGCGCCCGGCCGCCGGCGAGGCCAGGACGCACGCCGCCAAAAACAACACCATCCACTGCCTTGGCTTGGTCCTCATGGCCGCACCTCCCGGGCGCCGCGGCGGCGCCTCCGCAAGGCCGCCATCAATCCGGCCGGCACCAGCAGCACCGCCGTGACCGGCTCGGGAACGGCCGCCCCCTCGGGATAGCCGTAGTGGTAATTCAGCGACCAGAGGTTGTAGTCCAGCCCGTCAATGACGCCGTCGTCGTTGAAGTCGCCCTCGATCCACAGCATCTCTTCCATCAGGTAATTGAGGGACCAGGTGTTGTAGTCCAGGCCGTCCACCATGCCGTCGAGGTTGGCGTCGCCGCCCGGCGGCAGCAGCAGCTCCAACGTGTAGTTGCCGGACTGCGAGTGGTCGCCCTGGAAGAGGAAGTCCGCGTAGCCGGTCACGGTGAGGTTCAGCTTGCCGTCGCCGGGCACCGTGCCGCCGATCCGCGAAAACAGCCCGCCGGCGCCGTCGTCGTCGTATTCGATCACCACGCCGTCGTTGTCGAACCAGCCCAGGACCGTGTCGAACTGCCCCGCGACGGCCACGGTCCTGGCCTCGAAGTGCGCGCCCGCCGACAGGCCGGTGAAGGTCATCCAGTCCATGCGGTCTTCCGCCCCGCCGGGCGTGTTGTCGATCAGGGCCTGGAAGTAGTCGCTGGCCCCGTAGCCGTAGCCGCTGAGCGTGTGCGACAGGACGCCGCCCGCAGTGAGTGTGCCGTTCAGGGCATGGCTGCCGATCTGGACGTCGCCGCTGTCGAAGACCGTCACGTACAGGTCGTACGGCCCGGCCTGCTCGTGCGGCGTGCCCCAGTAGTCGTCGCTGCCGTCGAAGTCGTAGTCCTGGGCCCCGCTCACCTTCAGCCGGATGCTGCCGTCGGCGTTGACGCTCACGTCGTACAGGGCGCTGGCGTAGCCGTCGCCGTAAGGGCTGCCGTCGTCGTTGTACTCGATCAGCGACCCGGCGGCGGTGAAGGCGCCCAGGGTGGTGTCGGGCCCGCCGCCGGGGGCGCCGGCGGTCAGCGAGTCGCTGACCGTGCGCACGCTCGGGTCGAGCACGGCCCGGGAGCCGAAGTCGTCGTTGGGCTCGAACTGCCCCAGGGCGGTGCCGGTGCACGTCAGCAGCACAAGACACACCGTCATCCCAACTGCAATGTTCATAAAGTGACCCCTTTCCTTGATCACGCGGCTTACCGCAATCTTGGGGCAGAACCTTGTATTTACCCTTCCCGGCCGGTCCTGTCGCCGTGCCCGACGAGGTAGACCACGCCCTTGCCGGACTTCTTGGCCCTGCGCAGGGCCGCGTCGGCGTGCCGCAGCAGCTCGCGGCAGTCGTGCCCGTCCCAGGGGAAGGTGGCCAGCCCGCCGGAGATGGTCAGCACGCCGGCGGCCTCCGGCCCCAGCGAGGAGAACTTATGCTCGGCCAGGGCTTCCACGAACCGGCTGGTCAATTCCTGTGCGGCCTGGGGGTGCCGGCTGTCGGGCCGGCGCGGCGGCTCAGCGTCCCAGAACAGCACGGCAAACTCATCCCCCCCGATCCGCGCCACCACGTCGTGCTCCCGGGTGATCTCCTTCATCAAGGCCGCCGTCTCGCGCAGGATCTCGTCGCCGGCGGCGTGGCCGTAGGCGTCGTTGTAGCGCTTGAAGTCGTCAATGTCGTACAGCAGCAGCGTGGCGCGGGACTGTTCGGCCCGGGCCTGCAGCAGCAGCTGGTCGGTGAAGTGGTAGAAGTACCGGCGGTTGTAGGCCCCGGTCAGGTGGTCGGTGATGGCCAGCCGGTGCAGCACGGCCACGCGGCGGGCCTGGGCGGCCAGAGGCTCGGCCACCGCCTGAAGCGCCTGCAGCCGCTTGCGCACCTCCGGGGGGATTTCCACGGCCGGCTCACCCAGCAGCACCTTGGGCCCCTCCACGTCCAGCAGCAGCAGCGGCTCGCCGCTCTCGTCGGACTTGGCCGCATCCGCCCAGCGGACCTCCAGACCGGTCCATTGCCCGACCAGGCGGGCGATCCGCTCGGTCATGACCTGCGACGAGGTGCACGCCTCGATCAGCGCGGCGATCTGGCCGACGGAAAGCTCCGCCTCCAGGCCCTCACCGGCCACGGGCTGGTACACCCCCAGCGGGGCGGCCCGGAAGATCCGCTCCAGGTCCTCCGGCGAGGGCGGGTAGATGAGGTAATCGTCCAGCTCCTCCGGCAGGGCGCTGCGCAGATCGGCCTCGCCCGCCGGCGAGCACAGGGCGTAGGTGCGGATGCTGCCGTTCAGCCGCCGGACCGCCCGGGCCAGACCCGGCAGGTCCGGATACCCCTCCGCCATGACCACGGCGTCGTAGCGGCGCCGGGACAATTCCTCCAACGCCTCGTAGGGCTCCCCCACGTGCGCGAACTGGGACGGGCCGGCCAGCCGGGTCATCTCCTCGGCCACCGTG
>LJUF01000249.1 GCA_001303665.1 Phycisphaerae bacterium SM23_33
AGCGCCAGCAGCGGCCTGCCCGCTTTCCGCCCCCACAGGTTCAGCACCGCGCCGATGAGCAGACAGCCGGCGCCGGTTACCACCACCAGGGCCATCGACGGCATCGGCGGCGCGGTAATGCCGGGCGGCATATCAAGCCTCCATGCTCTCATGGGCCGCAGGCGCCGGCGGCGCGCTCTGCCTGTGCTGGTGCCCGCGGCTCATCGTCCAAGGCGCTGACGGACCTTGGCCAGTTCGGCGCGGGCCAACTCTGCCTTGCTCTCGTCGAGCAGATCCGCACTGGCCTGCGCCAAGTACGCCTCAGCCTGCTCGTATTGCCTTAGATATCGGCTATAGATCAGCCCCAGCATCAGCCGGATGTCCCCCACGTACTCGTAGTTGCCGTAATGGCGGAGGAGCCGCTGGTACGCGTCGGCGGCGGCGGGGTACTGCTCGGTCGACATCAGGTAATTGGCCACGTCCAGCTGCTGGGTGAGCGGCAGGACCGCGTCATCGGCGACCTGAACGAGCGTGAGGTAGCCGCCGGCGGCGGCCGCGAAATCCCCCCGGCGGTGATCTTGCGCAATCTGCTGCCGCAGCTGCAGCTCCCTGGCGGGGGGCTGATCGGGCGTCCGGGTGGCGGTAACCCGGGCCTCCACCGGCTTGGCCGGAGGGCCCTGCTGGTGCAGCCGGGTGGGGCCGCCCCGGAACGGCTCGAATCCACGCCGCACCATCCGCTGGTAGCCCCATCGCCGCCGCCAGGTCCGGATCAGGCTCGGCAGGTCGTACACGTCCCGCGGCAGCAGCTTCACCCACAGCAGCACCGCCGCCACGCCGATGCCGAACAGGTAGCCGCTGGCGTGGGCGACGTAGGCCACCCCGCCCCCGGCTCCGAGGATCGTGGCATACAGGTTCCACGCGAACTGAAGCAGCAGGAAATACAGACTGGAGATCTCGAAGGGGAACCACATGTACACCAGGATCGCCAGGACCGTCACCCGCACCCGCGGGAAGAGCACCAGGAACGCCCCGGTCACCGCCGAGATCGCCCCCGAGGCCCCCAGCACGGGGGCGGCCCCCGACAGTAGCACGTACCCGATCCCCGCCATCACCCCGCCGGCCAGGTAGAAGGCCAGATACCCCAGGTGCCCAAAGCTGTCGTTGACGGCGTTGCCGAAAACCCAAAGGAAGATCATGTTGCCGATCAGGTGACCCAGCCCGGCATGCATGAACATGCTGGTGAAGAACTGGAGCACCTCCGGCTGGTCGGGGTGCAGCAAGTACATCCGCAGCGCCGGATCCTCAGCCCGTCCCCTCTGCAAGACGAGATACACCAGGACGTTCGCGGCGATGAGGGCATAGTTGAGCCAGGGGGTTCGTTCCAGGCGTCTATCGATGCGAATCGGAATCATGGTCTCGGGTTTTTCCTGAGCCTTTTTCGCCCGGCCGCTCGGCCGGCGACGCACCCGGCCCTTCGCCGTTGCGAACCGCCGCGCGGGCCGCGTCGCGTCACGCCGACGGGGCCTACAGCTTCTCCGCCACGGCCCGGGCGACGAGCACGCGGCTGGTGGTTACTTCCAGGGCGCTCAACTCCCCGGTCGTGACGCGGAAGAAGCCGCTGCTGCCGGGCTCCAGCGTGGTGCGGTCCTCCAGCCGGCCTTCGGCCCTGCCGCCCCAGACGCCCTCATCATCATAGTAGTCCAGCACGACCCTGATGTTCTTGACCGGGAAGTCGGCGCGATTGCGGACCTTGCCGGTCCAGACCGTCCTCTCCGACGCGGCGTCGCCCGCCCGCCTGATCTCCTGGATCGGGATGTCCCACACCACCAGGCCCGGCCGGGCCTGTCTGGCCTCTGCAACGATCTTCAGGCGGCTTTCGTCCATGTCCTCGACGTACAGAGGGAGGCAGTACAGGATTGTGCCGCCGGGCCGAATGAAGGGGTAGGATGCGCTGGGCCCGCGCAGCCCGTCCACGTAGGCGGTCACCGACACCTCCCCAAGGGAGACGGTGTACTTGCTCAGCACGCTCCCGCAGACAAACCTCATCTCCCCGACCGCTCCGGCGTCCCTCAACTTGGGCGCGCTGACCAGCAGCTTCGGGTCGCCCTGCGGCTCCTCCGCGGGCGATATCGGCCGACTTGCCGCCGGGACGGCTTCACCCGGCCGCCCCGCAGTGACGGCGCCGCCCGGGCCTCCGGAACTCCCCTCAGCCGTCCCGCCGGGCCGCTGGTCCAGTGGCCGCCCTGGCAGGCTCCTCGTCCCCTCGGGTCCCTTCTCCACGAAGGTCGGATGCGTTCGAATCCAGTACAGGGCGGCCAGCAGGACGGTAATGCCGGCCACCCCGACGCAGGTGATGACCAGCATCACCGGTCCGGGGGCGGACCTGGGCGGCCTGACCCGCGGCGGGGCGGGCGGCGGGACCACGGACTGGCCAATCGGGGCGGATGTCCCGCCCGGAATCGGCGCCTCGGCACTGGAGCCCACGAACGACCGGCCACACCCGCCGCACCTCATCCGCGCGGCCGTGACCGCCTGCGGCACGCGGAAGGTGCGATGGCAGTGCGGACACTCCACGATGTGCATGGGAATGCTCCAAGCTTGCCCGGCCGGGGCTCCACGCCCCGACTGTCCAACACCGTATTCTACCGCATCGCCTCGCGATGGGCCAGCCGCTCGACACACACGACCCCCCGTCCGGCCGCCGCGCGAATATCGGCGCTACTGTTCGCCGGGCACATGGCGTATAGTGCCGCCTCCTTGGCAGGCAGTCGAGCGATGGAAATGATGTTGGCTTTGACGGTTCTCCCGCCGGGAGTGGACAGTCCGGCCCGGTTTTTCATGGTCGGCGCGCTGGCGGCCCTGATCATGGGGGCGGCCAAGGGGGGCTTCGCCGGCAGCGTCGGCATTCTGAGCATGCCCCTGATGCTCTATGCCTGCCAGGACGACCCCAAGCTCTCGCCGCTGGGGATCATGCTGCCGCTGCTGATCGTGTGCGACTACGTGGCGGTGACTTACTGGCGCGGCAAGTGGGACTGGCGAAACATCCGTCTTCTGGTGCCCGGCGCGGTGGCGGGCGTCGCCGCCGGCTCGGCTGTGCTGTGGTGGTTCAAGCAGATGGGCCGGGCACCGGAAGCCATCGAGCTGCCCAATCTGGCCTTGGGCCTGACCATCGGCGTGATCGCCCTGGCTTTCGTCGCCCTCCAGGCGCTGCGGGCCCTGCGCGGCCAGATGAAGGCCTTCCAGCCGAGCTTCGCGCACGGCTTCGGAGTCGGCGCCGCGGCGGGGCTCACCTCCACGTTGACCCACTCGGCCGGGCCCATCACCACCATGTTCCTGCTGCCCCAGCAGATGCCCAAGCAGAGGTACGTGGCCACGGCCACGCTGTATTACTGGATCGGAAATCAGGTCAAGCTGCTGCCGTACATCCTGCTGGGGCTGCTGGACACGGGAACACTGACGACCTCCGCCGTCTTGGCGCCGGCGGTCGTCGTGGGGGCGGCGCTGGGCATCCTGCTCCATCACCGCGTGAACCAGAAGATCTTCAACCTCATTGTCTACGCCCTGCTGGGGCTGATGGGCATCCACCTGGTGATCGTATCGGCCCCGAAGTTGTGGCGGTAATTCACCGCTGGGAAACGTGCCCGGCACGCCGCCCGGCAGCCATTTCGGCCGTTGCCTCACCAGCGGCGGATTGGTAGGATTCGCCGCATGATGCGGGACACCTTCCGGCTCATGGCGATTGCCCGCCAGGAGGGACCGGCCCCATAACAATCGCGGGCGGCAGCCCCGGCGCGCCGGGGCGAAGGTTACCTGAGCGACCCCGGTCAACGCCGCCTCGGCTGCCGGCTCCCCCGCTCGGCGAAACCGGCCGCCCGCCAACGTGCTGAAGGCATTCGCTTTAACGGATTGAGCGGCGGACTATGTCCAACCGATTCTTTAAGCTCCTCGCCGCCCTGCTGGGGCTTTTCAGGTCAAGGGGCGGGTTCAATTACGGGCTGCTTACCGTCGCGGCCGTCTCTTTCCTCCTGGTCGTCCTCGCCCCGGCCCCGCAAAGCCTGGTTGCCTTGGTGTCGAAGCCGCACCCCCTCGGCTATCGCCTTCAGCCCGGCACCGAGACCATAACCGAAAGCCTCAACAAGGTGCTCAAGACCGACCTCACCCCTCGCCGGGCCGCCGACAAAGCCAAGGTCATGACCGCCGTGCTCTTCGCCGCCGCCTTCCTCTGGGCCACCGAGGCCATCCCCCTGGGCGCCACCGACCTGCTCGTCGGCGCCTTGCTGTACTTCTTCGCCATCCTGCCCTTTGACGACATCGCCAAGGCCTACATGAAGGACGCCGTCTTCTTCATTGCCGGCGTTCTGACCATCGCGGTGGGGGTCAACACCACCGGCCTGGACCGCCGCATCGGCGTGCTGCTCCTGGGCCGGATCCGAAGCCTCAAGGGCTTCTGCTTCCTCTTCCTGCCCGCCCTGGCCGTCGCCGCCGGCTTCTTTTCCGAGCACGCCCTGGCCGCCATCCTCGTCCCCATCCTGGTCAAGATATACCTGATCTTCTGCGAGCACCATAAGATCAAGGCCGACAAGGCCCTGGCCATCATGCTCATCCTGGGCATCTCCTTTGCCCTGAACCAGGGCGGCCCCGGCTCGCCCGCCGCCGGCGGACGAAACGCCGTCATGGTCGGCTACCTCCAGGACTACGGCCGCGCCCCCTCCTTCGCCCAGTGGGTCGTCATCGGCATGCCCTACGTGCTGCTGACCTCCCTGGCCATCGGGGCCTTCATGTACTTCGCCCTCAAGAGAAAACTCAACGTCCCACAGGTGGACTTCAGCCAGTTCCTCCGGGCCGAGCTGAAGGCCATGGGCAGCATGTCCCGGCAGGAGACCCTGATGGCGGCCATCCTGGCCGGCGTCGTCGCCCTGTGGATCGTCGCCAGCAACCAGTTCGGCCTGGGCGGTCCCTGCGTGCTCGGCGTCGTGCTCATGCTGATCTTCAGGATCATCAACTGGAAAGACATCCAGACCCAGGTGCGATTCGACGTGGTGGGCATGTACGCCGCCGCCTGCGCCATGGGCGTGGGGCTGCTGATGACCGGCGCGTCCCTGTGGCTGGCCCAGAGCATCGTCAACGCCCTGCCCGCCTCCATGCGCCAGGGTGGGATGCTGGTCGTCGCCGTCAGCGCCTTCACCGCCACCCTCACCAACTTCATGAGCGACGGCGCCACCGTGGCCGCCATCGGCCCGGTCGCCCTCTCCATGGCCCAGATCGGCAGCGTCAACCTCTGGCAGGTCGGCCTGGCCTGCGCCTTCGCCTCCTCCTTCGCCAACATCACCATCGTCGGCACGCCCAACAACGCCATCGCCTACGTCGGCGCCGTCCATCCCCAGACCGGCCAGAGGCTCCTGCGGCTGCGCGACTTCGTCATCTACGGCGTGCCGGTCACCGTCCTGGCCTCGCTGCTGCTCTGGTTGTGGGCCGTCTTCGGATACTGGAGACTGATTCCGTGGCTCAACCGCTGACGACCGGGTGAGCCGGCATGACCGGCGGGCCGCCGCCCGACCTCGCCCGCGCCGCGCCGGCCACGGCCAAGGGGAAAAACATGAGAACG
>LJUF01000250.1 GCA_001303665.1 Phycisphaerae bacterium SM23_33
GCCGCAGCGGCGTGGCCGGAAGCGGCAGCGGCGGCACCGATTCGCCGGCGCTGCGGCGCTGCGGTTGGGCACGAGGGGGGTGCTTGGCCTTGGGATTCTCGAAGGTTTCGGCCGAAAGCGGCACCGAAGTGAACAGTACGCCCACCGCCAACGCCGTCAGAAGCAGCTTGCCCCGCCTCGCGGACATGCTCGGTCTCCTTTGCGAACGCGCAACCTAACCGCATGGTTGCGGTTTATGCACTAGTATAACGCTCATCGGCACCTTTTGTTTCGGAAATGCACAATATTGGCCCGCAGCCCGGGGTCAGAAACTTTTTCGTTGCCTTGGTCCAAGCCAGATGCTATTCGACGCGCAGCCGCCGCTGGGCGGCCGGAAGTGGGAAAATACGCGATGGCTGCCGGGTTGCTATGCTTTCTGGCGATGCTGCCGCCGGCCGGGCCGGTCCCGCTGGGGACGCCGGCGACCGGGCCCGCCGAGAAGCTCCTGCTGAGGCAATGGTCCTCGCCCGGGGCGTACGAGATGACCGTCACCTCCGAAGCCGAGCAGACCGTCACCGTCGGCAAACGGGTGCTGCCCGGGCAGCGCACCTCCCAGACGATGGTCCTGAGCCTCACCGTGGAGAAGCCCGACGCCTCCGGGGACCGGACGATCGGCATCGCTTACAGGCGTCTCCAGCACCGCATCAGCGAAGCCGGGCGGGTCATGGCGTTCGACAGCGACGGGCCCAGGCAGAAACAGGACCCCGACCTCGCCGCCGCCCTGGGGCCGCTGCTGAAGGCGCGGGTGACGGTGGTCCTGTCCGGCGGGGGAGAGGTCCGGAGCGTCCGCGGGCTGGACGAGCTGTGGGACGAGATGATCCGCAAAGACCCGGCGTCGGCGGCGCTGCTGGAGCAGATGAAGCAGCAGATGGGCAACGGCATGATCCGCTCTCTGCTGGAGAAGGACCGGAAGATGCTGCCCTCCGGCCCGGTCGGCGTGGGCGACGTCTGGGAGGTCGGCAGCATCCAATCCATGCCTTTCGTGGGGGCGGTGGACGGGACGCAGCAATGCACCTTCAAGGCGATCGAAAAGACCGCGGCCGGGAAGGTGGCGGTCATCGAATACCAGGGCAGGGTGAAGAGGACCGAGAAGTCCGTCGCCCGCTTCGGGGCCAGGAGCGTAACCGTCCACCAGGTCGACCTGCTCAGGACGGGGGAGATCCGCTTTGACGCCGACGCCGGGATGGTGACGAGCAAGATGTTTCAGCAGGACGGTCGGATCGAGATGTCCGGGGAGGACGCCCGCGGCTTGGTTACGCAAATGGTCGTCCGGCCCAGGCTCGAGGGCCGCACGCGTCTCCACCGCCTGGTCGGCGCCACCCAGCCGGAACCGGAAGGCTGAGGCCGTCGCGCGAAGTCCCGGCCGGGGGGTCATTTCCGCCCGGTCAGCTCCTCGATGCGGGTCCTGGCGAAGTTGACGTTGCTCTGATTGAACTGCTCGTGCTGGATGGCTTGCCCGTACAGGTCAACGGCCTTGGCGTATTGCGCCAGTCGGAAGTCATACACCACCGCCGCCTGGAAACGGGCGGGCTGCATGATGCCGGGGTCCCATTCCCAGGCCCGCTGGTACCACTGCACCGCCCGGATGTTCTCGTTGAAGTATTCCTTGTAGATGTCGCCGATGTAGTAGGCCGACAAGGCGGCCTTGGTGCTGGTGGGATACTTCCGCACCAGCTCCAGGAACGTCAACAGGGCCTGGCGCTGTTTCTTGTAGTCGGTGATGGCCGGAAGCAGCTTGCCCCGTTTGTGCGTCTTCAGGGCCTGGGCGAACAGCTCGTCGGCGGCGGGGATCACTTCCGTTGGGTGCAGCGTGGCCGGGGGGATCTCGGCGTGCAGGAAGTAGCTGTACTCCCGGACCCGGTCGAACCGCTGCTGCACGTTGCGGACCATGGCGAGCTTGAAGCCGAGGGAGTTCTTGCGGTAATGCTCGGCCAGCGCCTCCAGGCTGTCTTTCCACTCACGGCGGGCGGCCAGCGCCTGCTCGACCAGGGCCGCCTCGGTGGCGTCTTCGACCGACTGCGGGGCCGGCTCGGTCGGGGCGGGCACGCCCTCAAGCCGCCATGGCCGGACCTGGGAGAGGTTCTTGATTTCGCTGCCGACCCACTGCTGCTTGTCGTACGCGCCGATCTCGACGTAGTAGGCGCTGAGCACGTTCAGGGCGTGCTTGTACTGGACCTCGGCGGCCAGAAACTTGCTGGCGGCTGCCGCCTCGGCCGGGTCCCACGGGTTGACCGCGAGGGTGTCGATGAGCTTGCCGTTGGCGGCCCTGGGCGGCGGGGGAGGGGCATCGCAGCCCGCGACCAACATCAAGACCATCCCTGCAAGGATCCAGCCGCCCGCGATCGCGGCGATGACCGTCTTCTGACTGATTGTCATGGCTCGCTCCTTCGCCCTTCTGCTGCCTGGGCCTGCTGTCGGATCGTCGGCGCCAACGAAAACGCGTTTACCATTGTGCCTCGTCAAAGGGCCCGCCGGCCTGGCGCCGTTTGGGCCGGGGCAGCGAATCCACCACCGCCGCGGCCAGGGCCAGGTCGCTTCGGGTCGTGATCTTGATGTTCCTCGGGTCGCAGCGGACCACGGCCACCGGCTCGCCCAGGGCCTCCACCAGGGCGGCGTCGTCGGTGGCCGGCCCGTCGGCCTGGGCGTAGGCCCGGATCAGGACTTCCCGGCGGAACACCTGGGGGGTCTGGGCCTCCCACAGGGCCTGTCGCTGGAGCGTCCCGGCGACGCGCTCGCGGCCGTCCACCTGCTTCAGCGTCCCGTGCACGGGGTAGGCCAGGATGGCCGAGCCCACCTTCCCGGCGGCGGCGAAGACGCTGTCGATCCACAGCGGCGAGACGCACGGCCGGACCGCGTCGTGGACGCAGATGAAGTCGGCCTGGTCGGAGACATTGGCCAGGGCGTTGCGGACCGAATCGCTCCTTTCGGGGCCGCCGACGGTCAATTGCACGCCCATGAAGCCGATGTTGGCGGCGTAGCGCGTCTGCATCGTTTCCAGGTCTTCCTTGGCCACCACCAGCTGCACCTGGCAGACGTCGTCGCGGTTAACGAACAGTTCAATGGACCGGATAAACACCGGCCGGTCCTTCAGCCGCTCGAAAATCTTCTTTTGCTTGCCCCCGAAGCGTCGCGAGGCCCCGGCCGCCGGGATGATCACCGATACCTTCATTGCAGCGTCACTTGCTCGGCGGGGCCGGCTTGGTGGCCTGTTCCGCCGGCGGGGCGGCCGGGCGGCTCGGCGGGACGAACGACTCGATCATGTACTCGTTACGGGTCCCCTCCCGGCCGTCCATGACCACGTCTCCCGGGCGGTACGCCTGGGGGAAGTCCTTGGGCAGCTCCTCCGTCCGGCAGCGCCAGTAGGTCACCTTGCCCAGCAGCCCGCCGCCCTGGCGGAAGGGGACGCGGTCGACGAGGTAGACGTAGTCCCCGCGCAGGCCCATGTAGGTGCGCGTGGGCAGCTGGTGGTATTCGGGGTTGTGCACCTCGATGTTGGTGCCGTACTTGGCGACGAACTCGCTGGCCGCGATTGTGGTCGAGCACCCCGCCGCTGACAGCGACAGACCCACCGCCATACACGCCGCCATTCGAAATGCCCCAGTCATGCCTTGCCCTTTCGGTTGATTCTTCCGGGGCGGCCGGCGAGGCCCTTCCCGCGGCGCCCGGCTCGGACGGCCCGCCGGGATGTCCGCTCCCGGACGGCCGGCAAACTCCCACCCGGGAACCGGCCCCGCAACCGCTGTCCTTGCGTGCGAGATATTACGCCAAAGCCCTGCGCAACGCAACCGGCAAGACCCGGGCCACCGTTGGCCAGGCTGGCGTCATGATTCCGCCGCCGCGGCCTTTCCGCGACCGGCGATGGGCGCGCCCGCCGGCCGCCACAGCCGATCCTCAGCCAGACCCAGTTGATCGAAGACGTGCCAGGCCAGCCGGACCCGCTCCAGGTGCGTGATGTCGTGGGCGTCGGAGCCCAGCGCGAACGTCACGCCCTCCTCGGCCAGGATCGCCAGGTACTCGACGTACGCTTCCAGGTAGGAATCGGGCCGGTTGAACAGGTTGGCTCCGCCGTTGATTTCGATGGCGGTGTGCGTCTGGCGTGCGACCTGGCCCAACTCGCGCGTCAGCCGCTCCGGCACGGCCCGGACGGACTCGAACGCGGGGAATCCCTTGGCCTCGAACTCGTTCCGGCTGAACCAGTACGGGTGCACCAACACGTCCACCAGCTCGTCCCGGCAGGTGCGCAGGTGATGGCGGTGCTGGATCTCGATGATCCTGTCTAGGTCGAACTCATCGGCGTAGGTGCTGTGGACGCCCCCGATGGCGAACTGGAAGCCGTACGCGGCCTTGATCTCCGGGCTGAAGACGAAGTCCTCCTCCGGCCCCGTGAAGTTCAGTTCCACGCCGAAATAGACGGGAATGTCGGTTTCCAGCTTTCGGATGTCGGCGAGGATGGGCCGGTGAAGCTCCAGTTGGTCCGGGGTGTTGAGGTGGTCGGTGATGCCGATGCAGGCTGTGCCCAATGCCTCGCAGGTTTGGACAATGGCGTCCACCTCCATCGTCTGGTTGCCGCAGCCCAGGTACTTGGTGTGAATGTGAAGGTCGTACCTTAAGGACATATCAGCGCCCTTTCCACAGGTGCCCCGAAGCGGCCCGAAGCTCGATTCGGGGCCGTGCTCGGGTCACAGCAGGTAGTGCTCCAGGAACAGCATGGCGGCCTGCTCCAGGTAATCGAGATTGGCCTTCTTTCGGAACCCGTGCCCTTCGTCCTTTGCCAGGATGTAGGCGACGGTGCCGCCATTTCGGCGAATGACCTCGACCATCTGTTCGCTCTCGCTGACCGGCACCCGGGGATCGTTGAGGCCCTGGGCCACCAGCAGAGGCTTGGTGATCCTGGCGGCGTTGGTGGTGGGTGAGATGCGGGTCAAGAACTCGCGCATCTCCGGGTCGCGTTCGTCGCCGTACTCGGCCCGGCGCAGGTCGCGGCGGTAGGCCTGGGTGTTCTCGAGGAAGGTGACGAAGTTGCTGATGCCCACGGTCTCCACCCCCGCCCGCAGCCGGGCGCTGTAGTGGATCATGCAGGCCAGCACCATGTACCCGCCGTACGACCCCCCCATCACGGCCACGCGGCGGCTGTCCAACTCATCCTGCGCCTCGATCCAGTCCAGCAGGGCGCCGATATCTTTCACGGCGTCCTCGCGCTTCCGGCCGTTGTCGAGCATCAAGTAGCCCTTGCCGTAGCCCGCCGAGCCCCGGACGTTCGGCACCAGGACGGCGATCCCAAGCTCCCCGACGGCATACTGACACAGCGGCCAGAAGGTGGGCTTGGCCTGGCCTTCCGGGCCGCCGTGAATGTGGATGAGCACCGGGAAGGGCCCGCCGCCGGCAGGGCGGTAGTGGAACGCGGGGATGGTGCGCCGCCGGCCATCCACCTGGTCGAAGGTCTCGTAGCGGAACAACTCGGGTGTGACGAAGCGCTCGCCGTCCAGGCCGCCGGTCTCACCGTGCGTCCACCGAACCAGCCG
>LJUF01000251.1 GCA_001303665.1 Phycisphaerae bacterium SM23_33
AGACCGTCCCCACCCCCGTCCCCAGGCCGAGCCCCAAGCCACAGCCTGCTGCCGCGGGCGAGATGTCACTGGGCGATCTGACCAAGCTGGCCCATGGCACGGCCATCGAGTCCACGCCCGAGCAGGCCCGGGCGGCCCGGGCTCGGGACAAGGCCGCCGGCCGCCCCTGCCCCCGCTGCGCCACGCCCCTGCCGGCCGGGGCGAAGGCCTGCCCGGCCTGCCATTGGGTGGTGGCCCCGCCGGCGCGGAAGGCGGCCGCACACAAGGCGGCGGTTCCCCGGCCGGTGGCGATGATTCCCACCGCCCCAGCCGGCAGCGGGTTCGCCGCCGGCTGCGCCGCGTCCATCCTGTACGGGCTCAGGAGCTTCGGAGCCTGCTTCAAACTCATCCTCATCGCCTGCCTGATCAACCTGCTGGCCGGGCTGATCATCTTTCTCATCGCACTGGCCTCGCCGGCCAGCGCCGCCGGGCGAATCCTGGTGCTGGCCCTGTGGGCCCTGTGGTGCCTGATCGTCTTCGGCTACTTCCTGCGCTTCTACCTGAACGTGATCTTCAACACCCTGGAGGGAATCAACCTGCCGCCGCGGCTTCCGTCCTTCAACATCATTGAGCTCGTGGCCACGGCGGTGAAGGGGATCGGCATCGCCCTGGTGTACCTCTTCCCGCTCATCACCATCCCCCTGCTGCCGCTGGGCTGGCTGGCCCTGGGCGACGCCAACGACAGCCGGGCCTTCGACCTCATATGGGCGGGGCGGGCGGCGGTGAAACGCCCCGGCCGCCTGGGGCTGCTGTGGCTGATCCTGCTGGCGTACGCCGTGTTCGGCACTCTGGCCGTGATCGTGCTGTTCGTGCTGGCCGTGCCGCTAACGACATTGGTGTTCGGCTTGATCCTGGCCGCCCTGAACGTCCCGCCGACGGTCGCGGCCCTGCTGCTGCTGCCGCTGCTGTTCCTGCTGGGCGTGTGCCTCTTCGCCATGTTGCACTCCGTCACCTGCGCGTGCTTCCGCTGCATCGGCCTGCTGGGCTATCACAGCGCCGAGCTGCTGAACGTCCTCCCCGAGCGCACCAGCCTGCCCAGGTCGCTGGGCTCGCTCGCCGCCGGCGCCGTGATGACCGTTCTGGTGTTCGGGTTCCTGCTGCCCCAGGTCCTGCCCTCGCTCGGGCCGGACGGCTCGGCCGCCTGGTCAGCAATGCTAACGGCCGGGCGGCCCGCGAAGCTTCGAGACAGGGCCATTTGCCTGTCGAACCTGAACGAGATCGGCAAGGCCTGCACCGTGTACGCCACAGAGCACGGCGATTCCTTTCCTCCCGACCTGGAGACCCTGGTGGCCGCCGGCCGCCTGTCGCCGGGCGTGCTGGTGTGCCCGGCCACCGGGCACGCCAGCCCCACATACGACCCTGACGCCCGCAAGCTCACCGGCCAGGTTGATTATCTCTATCTCGGCGCCGGCTACACGACGGCTGCCTGGAAGCGGATGATCCTCTGCCACGACCAGCCGGCCAATCACGGCGGGGAGGGAGCCAACGTGCTGCTTGCGGACGGGTCGGTCCTCTGGGTCCGGTCGGAGGAGCTGTCCCAGGAGCTGGCCCGCACCCGCAGGTGGCAGGCCGACAACCCGCCCCGCAGGCCCTGAGGCCAGCCCGGCGCGGCCCCCCCTGCCCGGCCCGCGGGTTCGGCCCTTGGCCCGGCCGCCCGAACATGGTATGAAGGCCGGTTCTACAGGAAGGAGAATCCGTGATGAAGAAGGCCTTGATCGTGTGGGGCGGATGGGACGGGCACGAGCCGCAAGCCGTCGCCGACATCTTCGCCCGGCAGCTTCGAACCAACGACTTCGAGGTGGAGGTCTCCAATACGCTCGACGCGTTCCTGGACGCCGAAAAACTCGCCGGGCTGGACCTGATCGTCCCGGAATGGACCATGGGCCAGATCTCCCGCGACCAGCTCAAGGGGGTGCTGTCGGCCGTGGAAGGCGGCGTCGGCATCGCCGGCGTCCACGGCGGCATGGGCGACTCCTTCCGCCAGGCCTGCGACTGGCAGTACATGGTCGGCGGGCAGTGGGTGGCCCACCCCGGCGGCGTCATCCATTACCGCGTCCACATCCTGGATCACCTGGACTGCGTGACGGCCGGGCTGGAAAACTTCGACATGGAGTCGGAGCAGTACTACATGCACGTGGACCCGTCCAACCACGTGCTGGCCACCACCACCTTCGAGCACAACGGCTGCACCATGCCGGTGGCCTGGAAGCGGATGTGGGGCAAGGGCCGGGTGTTCTACTCCTCCCTCGGGCACGTGGCCAAGGACTTCGACGTGCCCCAGGCCCTGACCATCATCACCCGCGGCATGCTCTGGGCCGCCCGCGCGCTGGAGTAGGAGCCGGTAGCCGGCAGCCGGGAACCGGGAGGGCTCTGCTTCAGGTTATGGGCGCGTGAGGACCAGGCGGCTGCCCCAGCCGGCCTTGCCGATGAGGAACTTCGGCACGGTCACCAGGCCATGCTCGTCGGCGGCGACCTGCCCCTCGGCCACCTTCTTCGGGCCGGACGGGTTCGAGCAGTCCCAGTTCTCCCACCGGACCTGCTCGCCGGGCAGGGGGCGGAACTTCCGGCAGCGTCTGGGCGTCACGTCGGCCGTGGCCGTCTCGCCGCCCCACTCGCCCGCGTGAGCGTTCCTGCCCAGCCGGATGCAGATCGCCAGCTTCTTCTCGGCATCCACGATGTCGTCGCCGGCCTGCTTGGGGTCGAAGTCCTGGTTCCTGGTGGACCAGGTGAAGTGCCCGCTCCAGCATCCCCGGGGCTCACCGTCGCAGATCAGGAAGGTCTTCTTGTTGGCCTCGGCCTTGGCCCGCTTCTCCTGCTCGGTGGGATCGCGGTCCTTGCCCTCGTCCTTCTTGATGTTCTGCTTGAGCACGTGGATGTCCCACCCGGTCAGGGGCGGGAGGTAGTCGGCGAGGCTGCCTTGCTTGACGGTCAGGCTGGTCGGCGTGCTGGAGGCGATGGTGAAGGTGTCGCGGGTGACGCTGGAAGGTCCGAGCATGAGGGCCATGCCGGCCAGGCCCGGCGGGAAGCCCCCCTCCGCGGCGCAGGGGCTCTTGAGCGAGCCCGGCTTGATCGTGAGGGTCCCGCCGTCCACCGATTCGTACTTGGCCACGATGCGGAAGCCGCTGCGGAGCGTCGAGTTGCACGAGGCGTTGGCGAAGGCGGGGACCACCTCGTCGCGGCGGACCTTGCGGTAGTCCATGGGCGAGCCCGAGCCGGCCCAGGGCATGTGCCCCATCACCTCCCAGCCGGCCGCGTACGGGTGCTTGCCCGCCTCCAGCGCCTTCAGGTAATTCACGAAGTCGTGGAAGGGGATGACGAAGTCCACCATCCCCTGCCCGATGCTCATGAAGGGCAGCTCCTTCTGCGGGTGCTGGGCGACCCACCTGGTCAGGTTGAGCAGGTCGTAGACGCCCACGCCCTCGTTGGTCATGTCGTTGCGGTCCTGCGGGCCGAACTTGCCGGCGACATCGTTGACCCAACTGTTGTGCTCCCTCGGCAAGGCCCAGTTGAAGATGCCTTCATCGGCGAACGCGGCCGCGAAGACGTCGCCGTTGCGGACGCCGAGACAGTGGGTCCCGGTGCCGCCCATGGAGCCGCCGAAGACGCTGATCTGGTCCGGATCGACCTGGAACGGGAAGTTCTTGGGGCCCCCGGCCAGCCAGCGGGCGACCTGGAGCACCCGCCGCTCGGAGAAATTGACGACCATCCCCTTGGGCGGGATGCGCGACCTCGGCAGCCTCCCCGGCAGGGCGTCGCTGTAGCCGTACCACCAGGTCAGGTGATAGTCCAGCAGCCGGACGTCCACGTGCGTGGCCGGGTAGCAGTAGGGGATGTTCCAGTCCCGCCAGGCGCCGAAGGCGTGCAGCCGGAAGGAAACCGGGTAGGGCTGCTTCGTGTCGCGTCGCTTCGGGTCGGGGGCGCGGATGTGGAAGACGTGGACGTAGCCGTCCCAGTTGTCATCCACTCCGTCGCCGTTCCACAGCTCGTAATCGCAGAAGAAGGCGTAGACGTAGTACCGCTCGTCGAGCTTGCGCTGAAGGACCGCCCCCGGCGGCGCCACCTGCTCCTGCACCGGCTGGGTGAGGCCGTTGACGCCGGGGCGGATGGCCGCGGCAGCCTCACCCTCGGCCTCGCCCGTGACGGCGTAGTAGGTCCGGGCCGGCTTCTTGATCGTCCGCACGAACAGGCCCGTGCCGTCGGGAAGCTGCTTGGCGCCGGCCTGGTCGTCCTCGATCTGGATCGCCCGGCACCACTCCTCCGCCGCCAGCGACTGAAAGAAGCCCTTGGAGGTGTCCACGTTCCGCAGGAAGCCGAAGCGGTTGGACCCCTGGGGGATCTTCGCCACCAGCGCCGCCTCCGCCGCCGCGCGGATGGGCCTGTCGGCGGCGTACACGCGGTACCACTTCGAGCCGTCCTCCTTCCAGGTCAGGAACGTCTGTCCCTCGCGGCAGAAGGCCTTCAGCCCGGTGACGCCCTGCCCGCCCAGGACGACGGCCGGCAGGGCGAGCCCCAACAGCAGGATCGCGACGGCCCGCGGTGGCCTCATTTCCATGCTCCCTTCTTTGCTCGTCCGCCGCCGGGGGTGCGGCGTCGGGGCGGCTATCTCCGCTGCGCCGGCTGCGGCGCCTCCCGGGGGGCGCGCATGCTGAGCTTCTTGACCCAGGGGCTGAACATCCCGACCATGCGCTCGGTGTAGGGCTCCTGCTTGGCCTGCTCGCGCGACAGCAGCGTGTTCCAGCTCGACCAGTAGCCTTTGCCGCCGAAGGCGGCGTCGTCAATGATGCTGAAGATGATGCTGCCCTTCGGCCATTCGTACAGGTGGGTGCCGGCGTTGATCTCGCTGCCGTACATGTCGCCCACGGTCCAGCGGACGAGCATCTCCTTCTGCGGGGCGGGGTCTTGCAGGCCCACCATGAGGTGCACCGGGCGCCGCGGCTGATTCGCGTACGGCGGGGCCGCCCAGTAGACGAAGAACTGCGTTTCGCGAGCCTGTCGGCCGCGCCCTCCCTCGCGGGACTGATCCAGCCAGCGGTACAGGATGGGCTCGCCGGCAACGACGGTCTCTTCGACGGGCTCGGGCAGCGAGTTGGCGGCGGTGAGGTCGCGGGTGTTCTCCACGCCATTGACCAGGGCCGTCACCGCATAGTAGCTCTTGCCGGCCTTCGGCGCCTGATGCACGTACAGGCCGGTGTGGAGCGGAAGCTGCTGGTTCCACCACTGGGGCTCATTGGCCTTGCCGTAGGTGCCGTTGGGCGGCAGCGGCCCGGCCGGCGGGTCGGCGATGCAGTACCGCGGCACGTAGGCGTCGCCGTTCAGCCCCATCCAGTCCTCGCCGCGGGTCATGTGCTCGTGCATGCGGAAGTCGTAGCCCGACAGGGGCCAGATCTCGTCGACGCGCTCGGCCTGGTGGAGGTTCGCGGCGGTGATGGGCTTCTCGGAACGGTAGATGCGGTAGAAGACCGACCCGCGCGGGCTGACCTTCTTGAAGGTCTCCTCGAACTCCTTCCAGT
>LJUF01000252.1 GCA_001303665.1 Phycisphaerae bacterium SM23_33
CAACCAGCCGGGGGCAGGCCTTGGGGCCTGCCCCCGTTCTTTCTGGCGGCCGCTGGCGGGCAGGTCGTCGAAGGGTTGTCCCGGACCCAGCCCCCCTGGCTGGGGCGGCCCTCTGGTGAGGACCCGGGCGGCCGAGAAGCTACAGGGCGTTGACCGTTTCGATGGCGGCGCGGGCGAGCATCTCGGCGGCGCCGGGGGCGACGGCGCTGGTGACGGCCTCGTAGCCGCCCAGCATCATCTCCTCGCGCGGCGGCATGTACTCGCGCGAGTCCGTGCCGCAGGAGCAGACGACCAGTCGGCCGCGCAGCCGCGGGCGGGCCCCGGCGATGATGAAATGGCCGGTGCGGGTGAAGTGCTCCCCCGGCAATGAAAGCACCACCGCCGGGCCGATCCGCCACGCCGCCAGCTCCACCTCCATCCCTTCGGCCAGCCGGCCGGGCTCCAAGAAGCCGCCCTCGTAGAACTCCCCGCTCATGCGGTGAAACGCGGCCTTGTCCATCAGCCGCTTGGTCTGCCAGCCGGGCCCGCCGCGGGCCTTGTTCTGCTCGGCCCGGGCCTTCAGCTCGGCGGCCGACCGGGCGGATTCCTCGGGGCTGGGCCTGGTGTCGGGGTGGATGGGCAGGCGGAGGCCGCGGCGGACGACGGCGACGTCCGCCAGCGGGGCGAAGTCGAGTTTCCGGGCGGCGCCCTCGGCCGCGGCGGCCATCCGCCCCCCGAAGGCCTCGCAGGCCTCGAAGTCGTTGCGGACGTGGAAGGGGCGGAGATCGCCGGACAGGCCCTGAAGGAACAGGAACGGCCCGCCCAGCGCCTGCTCGAGCCGCCGGCACAGCACGCCCGGGTAGCCGGCCGAGACCGTGTCCCGCGTCCAGTAGGTGCTGACGATCACGGCGTGGCCGGACATGCGGACGAAGCCGCCGAGGACGCGGCCGGCGGGCTCGCGGAAGACGATCAGGTGCAGGTAGGGGTCGGTGGGCCCGTCGGCGAGGTTTTCGCCCCGGCGGGAGGCGCCGCATTCGGACCACCGCCCGCCGCATTCGTCCTCCACGAAGCGGCGGAGCTGGGCCGTGGCCTCCACCGTGCCGTCCTGGCGGAAGCTCAGCCCCGGGTTGAACATCAGGCAGTGGGCGCCGTAGTCCTCGTCAATGACGACGCGGCGGTTGAACACGGCGCCCGGCCCCAGGTCCACCTGGCCGTAGCCGACCTCCACCGGCCGGGCCGCGGCCAACGCCTCGCCCACGACCCCGCACACCCGCTCGGCGAACTGCTGTCTCTGCCGGTCCGAGCGCGGGTAGGCGGCGGAGTGCGTGTGGCTGGCGATGAAGCTGATGCGCTCGGGCTCGACGCCGTGTTGCTCGGCGATCCGCCGCCGCGCCAGCCGGCAGGGGGCGCGCGTCTCGTGCCAGTCCATCACGTCGCCGGTCACCAGCACGCCGCTGGGCCGGCCGGAGGCGTCCACGAAGGCCGCCGCCCGAACGTGCAGCGGGTCGTGCACCTTCTGCCGGGCCGCGTCGCCCTGGCCGGAAACATACAGGACCCCCAGGTCCTCGAACGTCGCCGAGGCCAGCCCGACCCGCACGCCACTGCCCATGAGAGCCTCCTTCCAGGACCTGGGAGCCGTCACCGCCCCATCCGGCGGGGGGTCTTTCTACAGTGGATTGGCTGCGGCGTCAAATCCCCGCCGGCGGGGGATTTTTCGTGTAACATTTCCGCGGTTGGCGCAATTCCTGGAGTGATGACGATCGGAGCCATGGCGCCAAGTCCGGACGAAGCCGAGCAGCTCCTGCGGCGGGCCCGCCGCGACGGCCAGGCCCTGGGGCGGCTGTACGACCGCCACTACGACGGCGTGTACCGGTACTGCGTGCACCGGCTGTTCCTGCGCGAGGCGGCCGAGGACGTGACCTCCGAGGTCTTCCTCCAGGTGGCTCGACAAATCCGCACGTTTGCCGGGGCCACCGAGAGCGACTTCCGCAACTGGCTGTACGCCGTCGCCGGCCGGCAGGTCGCCGCCTACCTTCGCAAGGCAGCCCGGCGGAAGGCCCTGCTGGAAGCCGCCGCCTACCAAGGCAGGCTGACCGCCAGCCGCACCGAAGACTGTCAGGATGAGCTGGACTGGCCGAGCCTGTACCAGGCGATTGCGGGGCTGTCTGAGCGGGAGCAGACGGTCGTCACCCTCCGCGGCTTCGAGGAGCTGCCCTACGAGCAGATCGCCGTGGTCCTGAACGTCAAACCGGCAGCGGCCCGGGTGGTCTTCAGCCGGGCCTTGAAAAAACTCAAGAAGCGGCTCCTGAAATCCATGGGAAGCGCTCGAGGAGATACATCGTGTTTGGCAACGAAGAGGAATTCGCGAAGGCCGTGGCGAAGTTGAACGTCGACGCCCAGCCGCGCCCCGAGCACCAGGCGGAGCTGCGGCGGCGGATGCTGGCGGCCTTCGATCAGGCCCGGGGCGAGACGGCGGCCCCTGGCGGCAGCCGCCTGGCCGGGCTGAGGAGTTTGATCGTGAACAGAAGGTTTATGAGGGTCGCGGCGGCCGCGGCCATCGTGGTGTGCGTGGTCGGCGTGGTGGCGGTGTGGAATCCCACCGCCCGATCGGGCGTGGCCCTGGCCGCGGTCCGCCAGCGCGTCGAGCAGGCGCGCACCGCCTGCTTCAAGCTGACGTGGTATCGGGACGGCAAGGTAGAGTACTCGGGTGAGGTCAAGTGGCGCGAGCCCGGGCTCATGCGCTGGGAAGTGCCGGGGATGATCACCATCTATGATTGGGACAAGGGCAAGTTCGTCGTTCTCATGACCGAGGCCAGGACCGCCCACTCTGCTGAGATATCGGACCTGGACAACCCCTATCACCGCGACTGGATCCACAACCTCAAAGAAATGATCGGCAGCGAGTCGGCCGAGGAGGCCGGCCGAAAAGACGTCTCCGGCCCCCAGGCAAAGGGATGGCGATTCCGGGAGGAGGGGTGGGTTTGCACCATCTGGGCCGACGCCAAGACCGCCGAGCTGCTGGAGGTGGAGTTCCAGACCGGCAACACCCGGATGGTCATGAGCGAGTTCGTGTTGGACGCGGAGCTGGAGGAGTCGCTGTTCAGCCTCACGCCCCCGGCCGACTACGCCTGTCACACGCAGTTGCAGATGAAGGCCGGCGAGCCCGCCGAGAAGGACCTGATCCTGCTGGTTCGCGTCTGGGCGATGGGAAACGGCGACGCCTTCCCCGACTCCCTGGACGCGCGGCAGTTCTCCTCGGCCGCCGCCAAGGTGGACTGGACGCGGCTGGAGATCAAGAGCCAGGAGGAGGCGAAGCAGGTGCAGGACGCCATCAGCAGGGGGTTCTGGTTCCTGTACTCCGCCTATGACCGGACCTACGCCGGCAAGGGCGTCCGCCTCGGTCAGAAAGAAACGCCGGTCTTCTGGTATCGGCCGGGCAAGTCCAAGAACTACCGGGTGATCTACGCCGATCTGTCGGTCAAAGACGTGCCGCCCGAGGAGCTGCCGAAGACCCGGAGCGAAACACAACCCGCGCCGGCCGGCGACTGAAAAACCGAAAGCCTGCATCCCCGCAAGAGCGCCCCTTTGCCCGGGCACTTTTGCCTGCGCTGTCGCGGCGGCTACCTGCGGGCGCCGGCCTGGCGAAGGGCGCCGATGACGTCGGGATCGCCCTGGTCCTGGGCGTGTTGGAGGGCGGTGCGGCCCAGCTTGTCGCGGGCCTGGACGTCCGCGCCGTGGCGGATCAGCAGCTTCACCAGGCCGGCGCGCCGGCCTTCGACGGCGCCCATCAGCGGCGTGAAGCCCGAGTCCGTGGCGGCGTTGACATTCGCCCCGCGGGCCAGCAGGGCCTGCACGAGCTGTTCGTTGCCGCCGTGGGCCGCGATCATCAGGGCCGTGGAACCGTCCCTCATGGCGGCGTTGACGTCGGCGCCGCCCTCGATCAGCACGTGGGCGGCCTCCAGGGCGGCGTGGAACGCGGCGATGATCAGGGGCGTCAAGCGGCGGCCCTTGGTGCGGGCGTTCAGGTCCGCCCCGCGGACGATCAGCTCCCGCGCCCGGCCGGCTTCGTTTTGCTGGGCGGCCAGGGCCAGCGGCGTGTAGCCGAGGAAGTCCCTGGCGTCCACGCCGCCCGGCTGCCGGGCGAGTTGCTCGACGGACGGCGGCGGGCGGTACTGCGCGTACAGGCGGCCCTGCGCATAGTCGAACGTCAGGCGAAAATGCCTGAGGATGCCGGCGCCGATCAGCCCCGCCACAGCCGGCTCCCCCTCCCCGCCCGGCGCCGTCGTGCACAGTATGTCGCTGAACTTCTGGCCGAGGACCTCCAGCGACCCGACCAGGGCCGAGCCGCACAGGAGCATGCCCACCGGCCCGGCGATCTTGTGATCGCAGCGGCTCTCCAGGGCCATGCCCTTGGCCTTGGCGAAGGCTTGATTGATCGTCAGGGCCGCCGTGGTGCCGGTGTCCAGCAGGAACCAGCCTTCGTGCGTGCCGTTGATGGTGGCCTGCACGTAGGGCTTCCGGTCGCGGACCTGCATGGGCAGGGCCCCGACGTACGTCGGGGCCGGCGGGCGGAAGCCCGCCCGTTCGTGGAAGGTGATGGTGGCGTCGCGGTAGTCGATCGTGAGCGGCACGGCCGAGAACAGCGGCGAGCCCAGGATGCCGGTGACGTCGGCGCCAAGGGCCCGGCCGAACAGGCCCAGGTCAGGTGCCACCGCGGCGTGCCGGCTGAGGGTCAGCTCGCCGAGGGCCAGCGAGCTGAGCGTTCGGGCCCAGCAAGTGTGGCCGCCCCCGATGTCGGACAGCCGTTCTTTGCGATAGCGCAGAAGCCACAGCCTGTCGGCGAGCCCGCCGTCGATGGCGTTCACGGGGGCGCCGGTGTCCAGGAGGAAGTATCCGGCGTCGCGCCCGTTGGCCCGGGCGCGGACGAGGAGGGCGTGACCGCCGACGGCCAGCGGGACGGTGACGTCTGTCTTCCCGGGCGGCAGGGCGGCGGCGGGGTGCGTGGTGACGTAAGCCGGCTGGCAGCCCGCGCCGGCCGCCACCAGTAACAGCAGCAATATGTTTCGCGTCCGCTTCATCGGTCTTGCGCCGTACCGGCCTCTACAGCAGGTCCAGCACGTCCGGCAGGGACGGTTTCATCGCGTGCAGCAGGGGCTCGACGCCGGCGGCGCGGATGTTGCCGCCCTCGATGCCGACGGCGGCAAAGCCGGCCAGGCGAATCGCCACCACGCCGGCGCCGCTGTCCTCCAGCCCGATGCAGCGGCCCCGCCTCTCCGGCGGGATGCCCAGCCCCACGCGGGCGGCCTCGGCGTACAGCCAGGGGTGCGGCTTGGCCTGAAGCTCTCCCAGCGTGCCCGCCTGGCCCGGGCGGATGGCAGAGCCGGCGGTGACGATGGCGTCGTAGAACTTCAGCGGGTCGCCCAGGCCCATGGTGCGGAAGGCCGCCACGATCTCCGGCCAGGCCTTCTCGTGCAGCCCGCTGGTGACCAGGGCGATCCTGATCTTCCGGCTCTTCAGCTCCAGCAGGAACTCCTTCAGCCCCGGGGCGGGCACGAAGGCGTCCGCCCG
>LJUF01000011.1 GCA_001303665.1 Phycisphaerae bacterium SM23_33
CTGGGCCGTAGCCGGCGCTTTCGGCTGGGCGGCAAAGTCAGGTGCAGCTCTATGTGGACAAAGGAGAGCAAGATGAAGGTGGAATCGTTTCTTCCCGGATGGACCGTCCTGATCGCCGTTATGGGCGCCCTGCTGGCCAGTCAGACGCCGGCCAGCGCGGAGACTCACTACGTAGACGAAGTCTGGGAGCTGGAGTATTGGGCGGTTCAGTGCAACCCCTATGACGAGATCGTCATCGCCCCGGGCACGTACAATATGACCAAGTGCCTGTACATGCAGAACAAGCAGGGGGTGACGGTGCGCGGGCAGACGGGTGTCGCCTCGGACGTGGTGCTGTGGGGCGGCGGCATGAACAACGCCAGCGCCATCCAGGAATGCTTCCAGTTCGTCAGCACGGACATGACCCTGGCCGACCTGACCATTGAGGGATACTACAATCACGCGGTCCACTTCCAGCCCGCCGGGGACCGATGCATCGTGGACAACGTCACCACCCTCAACATCGGCGAGCAGCACATGAAGGGGGCGGTCAACAACGATGACTGCGTCATACGTAACTGTAAGCTCTACCAGACCGAGGCAAGAGTGTGCCGCCCCGACCACCCCGTCTCGCCCTGCAACTACATCGGCGGCATCGACCTGCACGGGGCCCGCCGCTGCGAGATTTACGACAACGTGGTGATGGACATCATGGGCGCCGACGACGGCGGGGACGGGGGCATCTTCCTGTGGAACGCCTCCCAGAACTGCGTCATCGAGCGCAACGTGGTCATCGGCTGCTGCAAGGGCATCGAGCTGGGCAACCCCTCCGACCAGGGCGTGTGGCAGGTCCAGGACAGCATCGTCCGCAACAACTTCGTCCTCAGCCGGCCGAACGAGGACATCGGCATCGAGCTGTGCTACACCCTCAACTGCAAGGTGTACAACAACACCGTGTACCGCACCGGCGCGCCCGGAAGCCAGGACTGGAACCGGACCTTCCACATCGACGACAACAGGTTCCACGAAACCACCAACCTGGACATCCAGAACAACATCATCCGCGGGGGAATCACCGACCACACCTACAGCGGCGGCTGGACGGCGGCGGCCGTGGAGGCCATGGGCAACATCGTTGACGTGGCCGGCACGCTGGTGCTGCCGGAATGGTTCGTGGATCCGGACAACCTCAACTTGCACCTGACCGAGCTGGCGATAGCGGCCATCAACGCGGCGGTGACCCTGGCCGACGTGCCTGAGGACATCGACCGCGGCCCGCGGCCGGCTGGGGACTTCCCGGACATGGGCGCCGACGAGTACGGCTCACCGGCCGGCGACGCCAACTACGACGGCAAGGTGGACGGGCTGGACTACAACGTCTGGTCGCTGCACTACCAGCAGGCCGGCAACTGGGGCGACGGCAACTTCAACAGCGACGCCCTGGTGGATGGGCTGGACTACAACGTCTGGTCGCTCAATTACGGCTTCGGCGAGGGCTCGCACGTGCCAGAGCCCGCCTTCGCCCTTTTGCTGACCGCCGGGCTGGGCCCAATCCTGCGGCGCCGGCGCAACGGGTAGACTCGCGTCGGCGGCCGGGTTCGGCGGGCAGGCCCGCCACATTGCTGCTGATGGGCGCTGCCGCTGCCGTTGGGCTGAGGCGCCGACCGAAAGCCTGATCCCCGGACCGGGGTCAGGCCTCGGCGTGGCAGTGAAGGAATGACGGCTCCTCACCAGAGGGTCCGTTTCGGCCCGGCTGCGTGGAGAACAAAGCGCTCGGATGGTCTCGGTGCGGAGAAACGCGATGAAGGGGTCATCGGGCTCTTGCAGATGGGGGGTCTTGATTGCCGCCGGCGCGGCCGTGCTGGGAACGGTCGCTGCTGGGATCACAGCGGACACGCACGTGGTCTCCGACGTCGGGCAGCTCCAGTACTGGGCGGCGGCGTGTAATCCCGGCGACGAGATCGTCATTAACGCCGGCCTCTACGTCATGACCAAGAGGCTGTACATGTCCAACAAGGCCGGCGTGACCCTTCGCGGGGCCACCGGCAGTGCCGAGGACGTGATCCTTCGCGGTCCGGGCATGAACAACCCCGACGCCGGCTTCTACGAAGGCATCGATTTCGCCAGCCCGGACATGACCATCAAGGACCTGACCGTCGAAGAGTATTACCACCACGCCATCCACTTCCAGACCGTCGGAGACCGCTGCGTGCTGGACAACGTCACCACGCGCAACATCGGCTGCCAGCACATCAAGGGCGCCCAGTACAACGACGACTGCGTCATCCGGAATTGCCTGATGCAGCAGACGAAGGTGCGGGAGAACGGCCTGCCCGGCCGGCTCGACAACTACGTCGGAGGCATCGACCTGCACGGCGCCCGCCGCTGCCAGATTTACGACAACGTCGCGATTGACGTGAACGGCCTGCACGGCGGGGACGGCGGGATTTTCATCTGGAACTACTCCAGCGACTGCGTCATCGAGCGCAACGTGGTGATCGGCTGCCGCAAGGGCATCGAGCTGGGCAATCCCAGCAGCAGCAACCCCACATCCACCACCATCGTCCGCAACAACTTCGTCCTGCGGGAATCGGGCAACGACATCGGCATGGAGTTCTGCTACACCGACAACTGCCAGGCCTACAACAACACCGTATGCAGCATCGCCCAGGACGATAACTTCCGCCGGACCGTCCACATCTACGGGACGACCGAGAACCTTGAACTGACCAACAACATCATCTACGGGCAGATCCTCGCCCAGTCCGGCGGCGAGACCGGGTGGACCTCCACCAACAACATCCTCGGCACGGGCGTGGACCTGGGGTGGTTCGTGGACTTCACCAACGGCGACTTCCACCTGACGGAGCTGGCCACCGCCGCCATCAACCACGCCCTGGTGCTGGCCGACGTGACCGAGGACGTTGACGGCAGCCCGCGGCCGGCTGGGGATTTCCCCGACATTGGCGCCGACGAGTACGGCTCGCCGGCCGGCGACGCCAACTACGACGGCAAGGTCGACGGGCTGGACTACGACGTCTGGTCGCTGCACTACCAGCAGGCCGGGAACTGGGGCGACGGCAACTTCAACGGCGACGCCCTGGTGGACGGGCTGGACTACAACGTCTGGTCGCTCAACTACGGCTTCGGCGAGGGCTCGCCTGTTCCCGAACCCGCCACGTGGCTGCTGATCGCGCCGGCCGCGGCGGTTCTGCTCAGGCGCCGGCGGGCGCCCCAGCCGGGCAGGGAGAATACCTGATCCGTGAGAGTCTTCCTCCGCAAAACGCCCGTGAAGCGGTAAAATGCGGTCTTGGTCAGTAGGCTTGCGAGGATGCTTCGCCCAAAGTGAGGAGCCACCAATGTTGCAGGCAAGGTATCGGTTCGTGCCGGCGCGGGCCATCAACTGCGCGCGGCGATTCCACCTGATGCCGGTCGTATTGGTCCTGCTGGCGGGAACCGCCCCGGCGGCGGCGGACATCTGGAACGTCAGCGACGTCCCGGGTCTGAACGCCGCCCTCAGCGGCATGGGTTCCGGCGACGAGATCATCCTGGCCCCGGGCACCTACAACCTCACCCGCGTGGTGGCCATGAACACCCCCAACGTCACCATCTGCGGGGCCAGCGGCAACCGCGACGACGTGATCCTGATCGGCGGCGGCATGAACACCCACGGCGTGGATGAGGGCATCACCATCGAGGCCAACAACGTCCACGTCTACGACCTGACCCTGAAGGACTTCTTCTACAACGCGCTGCACCTGCGGGCGGAGAGCGACATCACCGGGGCGGTCATCTCCAACGTCAAGACCTGGAACGTGGGCGAGCGCCACATCAAGGGCTCGTGGGACAACAGCGTCAACCACACCTGCGACAACGCCCTGATCGAGAATGTGTACATGCTTCAGACCGAGCCCCGGCTCGACACCAACCCCTCCGGACCCGACTACATCGGCGGGATGGACATCATGGCCACCAACAACCTCATCATCCGCGACTGCGTGGCCGAGGGCATCTACGGGGCCGAGGGCGGCGGGAACGCCGCCATCTTCCTGTGGCAGGGGGTGAACAACATGACGGTCGAGCGAAACCTCATCGTCGACTGCGCCAAGGGCATCGGCGTGGGGCTGTGCTATGAGCCCGGCAGCACCATCTCCGGCGGATGGCACGCCGACGGCGGCGCGATCCGCAACAACTTTATCGTCCGCACCGACGAGTATTTCTACGGCAACAACATCGGCCTGGAGCTGTGCGCGGCCAAGAACCTGGACGCGGTCAACAACACCATCTACAGCCCCACGGCCAGCTACTTCCGAACGCTGAGCCTCTGGGACAGCGCCAACAGGCCCAACACCGACCTGGAGGTCGTGAACAACATCGTCCGCGGGGGCTGCTGGTACAACGGCGACGATGCCGACGCGGCGGTCGCCGCCTGGGGCAACATCGTAGACGGGGACGGAACGCTGGTGCTGCCGGAGTGGTTTGTCGACGCCCTCAACGGCGACCTGCATCTGACCGAGCTGGCCACCGCCGCCATCAACAACGCCCTGGTGCTGGCCGACGTGACCGAGGACGTTGACGGCGGCCCGCGGCCGGCTGGGGATTTCCCCGACATAGGCGCCGACGAGTACGGCTCGCCGGCCGGCGACGCCAACTACGACGGCAGGGTCGACGGGCTGGACTACAACGTCTGGTCGCTGCACTACCAGCAGGCGGGCAACTGGGGCGACGGCAACTTCAACGGCGACGCCCTGGTGGACGGGCTGGACTACAACGTCTGGTCGCTCAATTACGGCTTCGGCGAAGGCGCTCTTCCGGTGCCGGAGCCGGCCGGCATTGCCGTGTTGGCCCTCGGCGCCGCGGCGCTGGCCGCACACAGACGGCGCGGGGCGTCACGGTGACCGGCGCGTCCGTAGCGGACCCTTCAACACACTCCGAACTTGTGCGCACAAGCCGGCCGCAAACGTCGTATGATGCCGCCTCCCGGATGGCCGGGCCGAGCCCATGAGCCACCTCAGGATAGTCAGCCACAACGCGTTCTGGTTCCAGGGCGCGCCGTTCGGAACCGACCGCCCGGGTTCGCCCGATCAGGCCATACTGGCGGCGCTGGTCGAGGCCTACCACCGCCTCCGGCCGGACGTGCTGGCGCTTCAGGAAATCCAGGACCAGGCGACCTTCGAACGGCTGGCCGCTGCCCTGCCGACCCCCGGCCGGTACTGCCCCGGAGGCCGGCTGCCTCAATACGGCGGGGCCATCTTCTGGAGTGCGGGCGGCTTCGCGGCGGACTGGCGAAGCTCAGCGGAGGTTCCCCAGCGGATGTGGCAAATGGTCAATGCCCACGCCGGCGCCGGCGCCGTCACGATATGCAACATCCATCTTCCCTCCTCCCGGCAACTTGGCAGAGAGGCCGCCGGCCGGGGAAGAGTGCGCGAGCTGCTGGCCGTTCTGGACCGGGCCGACGCCCCGGCGGTCGTGCTGGGCGACTTCAATGAATCGCCCGGCGGCCCCGTGGGAGCATCTCTCGCCGGCCGGGGCTACCTGGACGCGGCCGCGGCTACCGGGCTGGCGGACCGGCCCACATCGTTGGGGGGCGGGCGCGGGGATCAGATCTGGATTCACGGTTCGCTTCGTGAGCGGCTGGCGGAGTACGGGGTCATGGACAAAGCACAGCTCAGGCCTGCCCGCGGGGAAAAGCAGTGCCTCAGCGACCACTTTCCGCTGTGGGTCACGCTGAAGGCATGATACCGGCAGCCGGGTCGGCCTGCCGGGCGTACATCCCCCCGACCTCCTCGATGACGCTGAAGAAGGCGTCCACCGCCTGGGGATCGAAGTGCCGGCCCTTCTCGGACCTTATGATCCCGATGACCTTGTCCATGGGGTAGGCGTCCTTGTAGCAGCGCTTGGTGGCCAGGGCGTCGCAGACGTCCGCCAGGCACACGATCCGGGCCGGCTGCGGTATGTTGCTGCCTTTCAGCCGGTGCGGGTAGCCGGCGCCGTCCCAGCGCTCGTGGTGGTACAGCGCGATGTCGTGGGCCATGCGCAGCAGTTCGTTGCCGGGACTGTTGAGAATCTCGGCGCCGATGAGGGTGTGAGTCTCGACGATCTTGTGCTCTTCGGGGCTGAGGGCGCCGGGCTTGAGCAGGATGGAGTCGGGGATGCCGATCTTGCCGATGTCGTGCATCGGGCTGGCATACTCCATGAGCTCGACCTCTGGCCGGCGGAGGTTCATCGCCCGGCCGAGGACCCCGCACAAGTGGCTGATGCGCCGGACGTGGTCGGCGGTGCTGTGATCGCGGAACTCAACCACCACGGCCAGGCGGAAGATGGTGTCCAGGTGGGCCTGCTTGAGCTTCTCGCCCAGCAGGGCGTTCTGGACGCTGACGGCGGCCATGGCGGCCAGCGACATCAGCGGGCGGCTGTCGTCCTGGAGGAAGGGCGCGACTTGGCCGTCCCGGCCGATGCGATTGATGAGCTGGAGCACCCCCACTACCTCCCCGTCGGGGCACTTGAGCGGGATGGCCAGCAGGCTGCGCGTCTGGTAGCCGGTGGCGGCGTCGAATTCGCGGTTGATCCGGAACGGGGCACCGGGCTCCGGCCGGGCCGCGTCGGGGATGCTGATCACCTCGCCGGTAGCGGCGACGAACCCGGCCAGCGATCCGCTGCCGACGGCCATCTTCTCGCCCAGCAGGGTGCCGCAGACCACGGAGACGTCCACGACGTCGTTCTGGACCACGACGAATTCGAGCTCGTCTCCACGGCGGATGTAGAGGCTGCCGGCCTGGGCGTCGCTCAGCCGGCGGGCCTCCCGCACGATCATCTCCAGCATCTCGCCACGGTCATGGGTGGCGGAGAGCCTGAGGCTGATCTGGAGGAGGTTTTCCAGCAGTTGTGCGCTGGCGGCGCCGAGTCGCGTACCTGCGGTAACCTTCTTGCCCATGATGGCCTGCCTCGTCAGGGCACTGCCCCCTGCCCCTTGGAGTAGCGCATCGGCAATATACGATTCGGGCGTTACTTGCGCGGGGGACGTTGGCGCCCCCGGCGGCGGATGACGCGGCCCCGGCAGAGCCGGGCGTGTCAGTCAAAAGCCGCAAGGGTAAGGGCCACAAAGGCATGAGCAAACATCGGACCCCAACGAACGCTGTGCCCTCTTGCGATGGGAAAACCCGCCCCAAGCCTTACAGACAGCCCAAACGGAACGCCTTCAGGCCTGTTCCGCCCCGGCGGCCGGCTGAAGCGAGGCCAACTCCGATACCGGTCTGCGACCAGCCTGACCGTCGTCGCGATCGTGCCAGTACGAGATGGTGTCCTCGCCGAACTGCCAGCAGAAGAAGATGTCCCGGCCGCGGACACGGGCGGGGAAATCCACCAGGCCGCGGGCAAAGTCGCGCAGCTCCACCCCGACCGCCGCCAACTCCTCCAGGTAGCCGTGAAGGCGGCTCACCGCCGCGTTCATCTCCGCTTTGACCTGGTTGAGGTACTGGATCGACCCATACTGCTGCTCCAGCTCCAGAATTTCCTGTAGTTCGAGCAGTTGAGAGTAATCGGCCACCACGTCCGCCACCACGCGCCGCACGAACACCAGTGCGCGATTCGCTCGCCGCAGAGTAAAGCACCTGCCGTCGCCGGCGAGCGCGTGAGCGGACAGACCCGTGTCGGTCGAGTGATCCATCGCTGCGCTCCCAAGAGTCAGTCCCCGCTGGCGAGCCTAGCCGCGGGCATAAACTCATATCGGCCAACCCCCGCCTTTTTCTTAGCCCTCAAATCTCCGTTCCCCAAGCGCGGGCGAAGGATTATCTGTCTTGCAGGGCCGCCGCCCGGCACGAACAATGGGCAACCGGCCAGCCGGCCGCGGTCGTCGGGCTACGAAAAGATGCCCGGCGGAGGCGCCCCGGCCGGCGGCATTAGCGGAACGGCAAGGGATGCTCGGTCTGCTGAACGTTTACAAGCCGAAGGGGATCAGCAGCTATGACGTGATCCGCCAGGTCCGGCGCCGGCTGGGCCGGGAGGTCAAGACCGGCCACGCCGGCACGCTGGACCCAATGGCCGAGGGCGTGCTGCTGGTATGCATCGGCCCGGCCACGCGGCTGGTCGGCGTGCTGCAATCTCACGAGAAGGAATACGTCGTCACGGCCGAGCTGGGCGCAACCAGCAGCACCGACGACACCGAGGGGGAGATCAGGCCCACGGGCGCGGCTGCCCCGGCCGGGGAAGCCGTGGCGGCGGCGGTCCGCGAGTTCATCGGCACGATTCGGCAGGTCCCCCCCGCCCACTCGGCCGTGAAGGTCTTCGGCCGGCGGGCGTACCAACTGGCACGACAGGGCAAGGACGTGAAGCTCACGGCCCGCCAGGTCGCCGTCCACGCCCTGGAGATTCTCCATTACGGTTGGCCGGTGCTGAAGCTGCGCGTGATCTGCGGAGGCGGCACCTACATCCGGGCGCTGGTCCGCGACGTCGGCGGCCGGCTGGGCGTGGGCGGGTATTGCAGGGAACTGATCCGCACCCGGATCGGGCCTTTCCGCGCCGAATCGGCCGTGAAGATGGAAGACCTGGAGGCCGGCCCAATCCAGCGCCTGCTCATCCCGCCGGCGGAGGCCCTGCCGCCGGATCAGCGGCTGCCCGTGAGCGATGCCCAGGCCGGCCAACTCGCCCTCGGCCGGGAGGTGGAATACCCCTCACTGCCCGAATCGGCCATGCAGCAGCAGGCCCTCGGGGCGGTTGACGCCGGCGGCCGGCTGATCGCGCTGGTGCGGCCGGAACCCCAAACAGGCCGCATCCGCCCGGTCAAGGTCTTCCCGCCAGCGTGAGCCGGACGATCAGCTCCCTCCGATCCGGGTAGTCCCCCACCAGGGCGTCCCGGTCCCCGTCCTCGTAGTCGGCGTAGTCAAAACCGGGTGCCACGGTGACGCCCATCAGAGCGAACCGGCCGGGCTCGTTCAGGAAGCATCCCTGCCAGACGCCGCGGCTGACCACGACCTGGAGGCGCTGGCCGGCGGCGATATCCTGGCCGAGCGTGAGGGTCCGGCTGGAGCGATCGTGGTGCAGCTGGAGCATGGTCACGGGGTCACCCAGGAGGAAGTGAAAGACCTCGTCGCTCTTCAGCCGGTGCAGGCGGGAGCAGCTCTGCGGCGTCAGCAGATAATAGATCGCCGTCCCGAAGCAGCGCGGGCCGCCGTATCGCTCCGGCAGGGCCTGGGCGGCGACGCCCTCTTCGCAGCGGTACGTCTCCCGGAAATAGCCGCCCTCTCTGTCCAGCGGCTTCAGCCCCAGGCAGCTCCGTATTTCCTCAGCGGTCATCCCGACCTCCTTGAGCCCAGCCGGTTTCATCGGCGCGGGCGCGCCGGGCGGCGTTGCCCGTCCGGGAGATGGAAAAATACATGTGGATCAGCGGGATCGCCAGCAGCACCTGCCCCACCAGGCCCAGCAGCCGCCGATCCGACCGGTCCGTTCCTCCGCCCACAAGCGTCAGGAACGTGGAGTAATGGCAAAAGGCGGCGGGAATGACGTAGAAGCCCACGAAAAGGGCCAGCGTGACGGACCAGCCCCGCGCCGCACCCGGCAGGCCGGCCTTGGCACACATCGAGCGGATCGACAAGCAGAACAGAACGATCGCCGCCAACTGCGCAAGGCGATACAGGGCCAGAAACGCCGTCAGGGCCGGCGGGCGCGGAAACACGAACTGGCCCAGCGCCGCGTCGGCGATCCCCAGCAGGGCGACGAACTTCACCGCCGCCATGGCCGAGCCGTATCGGTCGCGCCAGGGCTCGTCCACCGCGATCCGAGCCAGCCGGACAACGCCCACGGCGATCAGAGCCATCCCCAGGACGTCGTTCAGGACGTCGAGCTGCCACCCTCGGCCGCCGGCGACCCGGCCGATGGGCAGGTCCAGGACGCACAGCAGCCCGCCCCAGAAGACCAGCCGCAGCGGCCGGATCGCGCCCAGCACGTCGTCCCTGCCGACCATGGCTTGCCTTTCCCGGCGCCATCCGCCGGAACGCCCAGATCAGACGGCCGGGCAAGTATGCCGGCCTGCGCCGCCGAGCACAATCCCTTCCGCGGCGGCTGTGCTTCAGTTTTCCTGTTGATTCCAGCGGGGCGCCTGTCCAGGATATCGCCTCGCGCAAAATGACTGCCGCAAGAGGAGGTGTTTTCATGCCCAGGCGGGTGAGGCCCAGCGACATCGAGGTCGGCGTGATCGGCTACGGGGGCGCGTTCAACATGGGGCGGGGGCACCTCCAGGAGATGGCCGCGGCGGGAATGACCCCGAAGGCTGTGGCGGACACTGACCCCCGCCGCCTGGAGGCCGCCGCGAAAGACTTCCCCGGCATCGAGACCTACCCCTCCGCCGCCGAGATGCTCAGGAAATCCGCCGTGAGCCTGGTGGCCATCATCACCCCGCACAACACGCACGCCAGGCTGGCCTTGCAGTGCCTGCGGGCCGGCCGGCACGTGGTGGTGGAAAAGCCATTCGCCATCACCACGGCCGAGTGCGACGCCATGATCCGCGCCGCCAGGAAGGGCCGGCGGCTGCTTTCGACCTATCACAACCGCCACTGGGACGGGTGCATCCTCCAGGCGGTCAAGAGGATCCGCTCCGGCGCCATCGGCGAGGTGGTCCGCGTCGAGGCCCACATGGGCTCCTGGGGCCGGCCGGGCGATTGGTGGCGCTCCAGCAAGAGCATCTCTGGCGGAATCCTCTACGACTGGGGCGTGCACCTGCTGGAGTACACCTTCCAGATTATTGACGCCGACATCGTGGAGGTGAGCGGGCACTTCAAGACCGGCTTCTGGGCCCCCAAGACCAAGTGGAAGAGCGACACCAACGAGGACGAAGGGTTCCTCCTCGTCCGCTACGCCGGCGGGGCCTGGTCGACCCTCTGCATCTCCCATCTCGACTCCAACCCCAAGCCGGGCCAGGTGGAGGTCACCGGCACCAAGGGCTCGTACGTCTTCGACTACAGGACGTACCAGTTGATCACGCACAGGGGCCCGGCCACGGTGGTCACCAAGGGCGGCAACCCGCCGTCGCAGCACGCCAAGTACTATCAGAACGTCGCCGATCACCTCAGCCGCGGCCGGCCGCTGGTCATCACGGCCGAATGGGCCCGCCGGCCGGTGCACGTGCTGGACCTCACCTGCCGCAGCGCCGCCGCGGGCAGGGCCCTGCCGGTGAAATACAAGTAGCCGGCAACCGGCAACCCGGCACCGGCAGCGGAAAGGCGGCGGCCGGCGGCGCTACTCAAACCAGGCCAATCGCCTGGCGTGGGTGTGGTACAGCAGGCCCAGCAGGTGCATCTGGACCATCAGCAGGTATAACCCCACGGCGCCGGCGACAAAAGGCCCGATCAGCGGGGCCTTTACCGGCCCGATCACCGTCACGATTCTGGAAGCGCCGACCTGTGTCAACAGGCCCAAGGCGACGATGACGTAAAAGAGCACGGCCACCAGGAGGTACGCCGGGCAGGTCCTGGCAATGCCCAGCAAGACCCGCACGGGGTTCAGGGCGGCGGCGGAGTCGAACAGGGCGGCGGCCAGCAGCACCATGGGCAGGTACAGAAAGCCCCAGGCCAGCAGGGCACAGAAGGCGGCCCCGGAAGCCTGCCAGTTCCTGGAGACAATGACGTAGACGATCAGGGGCAGGAAGGAAACGACAATCGCGCCGATGAGAAGGAACATGGGTCTGAAAATGTCGTCCCAGAAGTCGGTCACATCCGGCCAATCGGGGGGCGCATCTCCCCCGCCGGCCGATGCCCCAATGATCTTGATCATGTAGGCGGCAAGATAGCCGGCGGCGCAGACGGCAAGCATAACCTGAAAGATGAAGAAATACCCAAAGGCGGGCAAGGAGCTCAGGCGGTTCAGCAGCCAATAGCAGGCCGCGCCGGCGAGGATAATCGCCCAGCCCATCCCTTTGAACGGGTAGGCGAACGCCCCGGGAAGCCGGCCGTAGAAGGACTTTTTCGGCCGCTCGACCAGGGCTGCCTCGCCCGGCCCGCCGTGGCTGTCACCAGCCATATCCGTTCCGCCCGAATTGCCTGGTGTCGGCAAAGACGCTTTCACAAACCACACCCCGCGCCGGCTTTAGTCCGCCGCTCGACGGAATGCACCACGGGGAAGGCTGCCGGCCGGGCCCGGCCTGGGCCGCGGCGGGGCCGGGCTTGCCGGCCAGGCCGGGGTGAAGCCTCAGCATGACCGCCTTGACCAGGGCCGTCATGGAGTGCGGCGCCGTCTCCGGCACCAGCCGCTTGGGGAACGGGTACCAGCTCTGCACGACGTACCGGGTCGGCTGGCCCCCGGCCTGGACGTAGGCGTCCACCATCTTCAGCGTGCGGTCGTGGAAGGCCTGGTCGGAGGTCTTTCCGCCCTGCTCGGAGTTCACGATGAGGTTGAACTCCAGGCCGCGGGCCCTGGCGAAATCCTCGTAAGCGCGGATCCGCTTGATCCAGTTCACCCGGGTCGGATCCTTCAGTTTCACGGAGAAGTGCTCGCCCACGGCGTACTCGTAAGGGTTGTCCACGGTCACGCCGGCGAACTTCAGCTTGGCCTCGGCCGCGTGCTTGAGCACGGTGTTGACGACCTCGTCGTAGTCGCCGTAGTCCTGGCGCTTCGGGCCCCGGGCATGGTAGGACACGTCGCCGCGGTAGCCCCAGTTGGGGAAGTTCGTCAGCAGGAAGAAACGGATCTCCGGATGGGCCTTCCGGACGGCCCGCATGTAGTCCATCAGCTCGGCCGCGCACTTCTCGACGGACGTGAACCCTTTCTTTCCCTTGGGATACAGCAGCCGCCGGACGGGCCCGTCCAGGTCGAGGTAGTCGACCTTGCCGCCGGCCCGATAGAACCGGTTGATCTTGCCCAGTTCGATCTCGGCGGACCTTTCGCCGTTGGTCTCATCCAGCGGGGCGAAGCCCAGCGTTCCGCCGCACTCGACAGCCACCTGGATGCGGTTCTCCTTGAGCATCTTGGCCAGGGCGGCCAGCTTGTCCGGCGGGGCCTTCTGGAGCGTGCCGATGTAGATCTTGATCCCCGAGATGTGCTTCTTCACGAACTCCCATCGAGCATCCTTCGCCAGCAGTTCGAAGGGGTCGCGGTAGCACATCCAGACCTCCGGCTCTTTCAGCCGGCCGGCCGATTCGGCGGCCGCCGCCCTCGCCGCCGGCGGGTCGGAAGGCTTGCCCGAGGCCTTTTCCGCCGCCAGCGCCCCGCCGGTCGCCACCCAGAGAATCACGCCCGCCAGCAGCCACTTCGTCATCACGCGCTCCTTACTCCTGGAAGTTCACCTTCCGCTCGCCCGGGCCCGGCAGCCGCGGCAGCCGGCCGTGCGGCTCTTTCTGGTACCAGAAGGCCGTGCTGGAATAGTCGTTGGCCAGGTCGTTGCCGTGGCCATGTTCGATGGTAACCCGGATCGACTTCCGGAAGCGGATCGGGTCGGTGAGGTGGAAGCGGTACATTCCGTTCGTGCCCCACCAGGGGTAGCCGGCGCGGTTCTCGATGCAGTGAAAGCCGGTGTACGGCCCGGAGTACTCGACGGCCGGGCACGCCCCGCCGCCGAAGATCTCCTCGGTGCCGGTGCCGTGGATGGACGGCGGCCAGGGCTCGCCGTCGATGAAGATCATATCGTCGCCCTCGCCCCACCAGCTCCGCCGGCCGTTGACCACGGTGAGGAAGTACCCGGCGAACTGCCCGTCGCCCGCCGCCTCGAGGATCGTGTAGTTCTCCTCCCCGGTGAGGTTCTTGATCTCGTCCTGCCCGGCCAGCACGGCGATGGGGTCGGTCCGCGGCTCGCGGCGCCACTGGGCGTGCAGGCGGCCGGCGTCGGCAGGCAGCGCCGACGCCTCGTCGTAAAGCTCATAGTCCACGTGGTACCAGATGCCGGCCGGAGTGGGCCCCTGGTTTTCGATCTCGATCCGCCCCCCGGAGGCGAACGGCATGGGCAGGTAGCAGTTGAAGCCCCACGACCTGAAAGTGCCCTGCCCGCCGGGGTTGGTGGTGAACGCCAGCGACCGGATCGGCCGGACCATCCCGTTCGTCACGCCGAAGAAATCCCCCAGCGGGGCCTCGACACTGGGCGTCTCTTCCCCGTCCCAGAACGCCCGCAGCACCAGTCCGCGGAAGACGTTCAGGCGCCGCTGCTCCCGGTCCTCGATGTACGTCCAATAGAAATGCCTGACGCAGCCGGCGCCCGGCTCGGCCAGAAGCACCTGCGTCGCCCCGGCCTCGATCGTCACCCAGTCGCGGTTTCCCCCGGTCCGGTCCCAACTGGAGCCGCGCTTGCTCCGGAAATCCCGCAGAAGGCACATCTGCGACAACAAAGTGCTGCCGTCCATAGCCTCGCCCCTTCCGGCGTTCAGCCACCGGCCTCCAGTCGCCCGCGCCCGGCTCGCGGTCACGGCCGACTGCCTACTTTGTGTACTCGCCCCTGCTCCGGGCCTGGGTGAGGGCCTGCCACTTGGGGTCGAGACCGGCCATGCCGTACCAGCCGCGCGACAGGAACAACGCGTCGGTGACCGCGATGGCGACCATGGCCTCGGCCACGGGGTAGATGCGAGGGCAGATGCTGATGTCGCGGCGGGTGATGGCGGCCAGCTTGCCGGCCTCGACCTTCATCATGTCCACCGTGTCCTGCGGCTTGGAGACGGTGGGCGTGGGCTTGACGACCATCCGCATGAGCAGGTCTTCGCCGTTGCTCATGCCGCCCAGGAATCCGCCGCAGTGGTTGGTGCGGAAGCGGACCTTGCCGTCTTGAAGGAAGGGCTGGTCGTTCCACTCGCTGCCGAGCATGCCCGCGGCCCGGGCCCCGGAGCCGAACTCCAGGGCCGTCATCGCCCCGATGCTGCACAGCCCGTGGGCGATGGTGGCCTTGAGCTTGTCGAACACCGGCTCGCCCAGACCGGCCGGCACGCCGCGGGCGACGATCTCAATCACCCCGCCGGCGGTGTCGCCGGCCTCCCGGACCTTCAGCAGGTCCGCGATCATCTTCTCGGCCGCGGCCGGGTCGCAGCAGTTCAGGTCGTTGGAGCGGTAGTTGGCCTTCATCTCCTCGAAGGTCATGCTGCCTTCGGTCAGGCTGCGGGCCTTGATGCCGTGCGACTCGATGACGTGGGCCAGCACCTCGATGCCCTCGCGGGCGAGGATCTGCTTGGCCACCGCCCCGCCGCATACCCGCCCCACCGTCTCGCGGCCGGAAGCCCGCCCCGCGCCGCACCAGTCGCCGGCCTGGCCGTACTTGTAGAAGAAGTTCACCTCGGCGTGGCCCGGGCGGATGACGTCCTTGACCTGGCGGTACTGGTCGATGTGGACCTGCTGCGTGTCCACGTTGCGGACCAGCAGCCCCAGCGGCGCGCCGGTGGTCTTGCCCTCGAACATCCCGCTGACCACCTCCACCAGGTCGGTCTCCTTGCGGGGCGAGTCGAGCTTGCTCTGGCCCGGCCGGCGCTTGTACAGCTCGGCCTGGATCTTGGCCACGTCCAGCTCCAGCCCCGGAGGCACGCCGTTGACGATGCAGAACAGCGCCCCGCCGTGGCCGGCCTGGTCCTTCGTGGCGTGCCAGCCGTAGCTCTCGCCGCACGTCGTGACCTGAAACACGCGCCCGAATGTGTTGCCAAGCATCTCATTCTCCTGCACTCGTGCCTGCCCCGATGGGGCCTCGTGCCGAGCGCCTCGTCCCTAGCTTTTCTGCACGTCACAGGCGATGGCGGCCATCTGCTCGATGAAGTTCGGGAAGGTCTTCTTCACGCAATCGATGTCGTTGATGATGGTCTGGCCGGCCGCGACCATCCCGGCAATGGCCAGGGTCATGACCATGCGGTGGTCGGACCGGCTGTCGAGCCGCGCCCCGTGCAGCCGGCTGTGGCGGATCACCAGCCCGTCCGGCCGCTCCTCGACGTCGGCCCCCATCGCCGACAGGGCGTTGTACATCTCGCTGACGCGGTCGCACTCCTTGTGGCGGCAGATCTCGGCGTTGTGCAGCACGGTTTCGCCCTCGGCGCAGGCGCCGATGACAGCCAGCAGCATGAACTGGTCCACAAAGTCGTTGCAGTCGATCTTCCGGCCGCGCAGCCGCGAGGTTCGGGCGACCACGCCGTCGGCGGCAACTTCGACGTTGGCGCCCATCTCGCGCAGCACGTCCAAAACCACCTTGTCGCCCTGGACGTCGCCGGGGTCCAGGCCGGTAACGCGGACCTCGCTGTTGGGGCAGAGCAGTCCGGCCGCGATGGGATACATCGCCGCCGACCAGTCGGCCGGTATTCTCGTCTCAAAGCCGCCCCAGCGCGACCCGCCCGGGATGCGATACCGCCGGAAGTCCTGGTTCTCGATGGCCACGCCGCAGCGCTCCAGCCACCACAGCGTCACGCCCACCCAAGGCTTCTCGCCGGGGTCGTGGACGATCAGCTCGGTGGGGGCCTCGGCCAGCGAGGCGGCGATCAGCAGGGCGCTGACCGGCTGGGAGTCGGCCCCGTCGATCTCGGCCCGGCCGCCTTTCAGCGGGCCGCGGACCACCACCGGGGCGTGGCCGTCGCCCTTGGTGCTGACGCCCCAGGCGCCCAGGGAGATCAGGGCGTCCAGCAGCGGCTGGCAGATGCGGATGCGGCGGATGGACTCATCGCCGGTCAGCACGCTGTAGCCCTCGCAGCAGGCGGCCAGGGCGGTGAAGAAGCGGAAGATGATCCCGCTGTTGCCGCAGTTGATGACGTCCTCCGGCGTCCGCAGCCGCCCGCCCGTGCCCACCACCTTCCAGGCGTTGCCCGCAGCCGGCTCGATGCTGGCCCCGAACATCTCCAGGGCCTCGACGCCGCGCATCCAGTCGGCCGAGACCGCGGGGTCCCCGATCCGGCTGGTCCCTTCGGCCAGCGCCGCCATCATCAGGGCGCGGAATGAATGCGACTTGTTCGGCGGCACGCGAACCGTCCCGCGAAGGTTCTGGGATGGCTGAACGAAGAGGTCCACGGTCAGATAAGCCCTTTACACAAAGCCCGGTTGATTCATCCTAACGGGGCCGGGGTGACGCCGTCAAGGCCGGCAGCCGGGCCGGAGGCGCCGCGGCCGGCCGGCGGCGGCATCCCTGTGGCGGGCCTGAGATCCAAACCGGGGAGGACCCCGCAACTGCACGGTTGACCCGCCGAGGAAACTGGTGTTCTTTAGTCTGCCTCAAAACGCCCGCAACCCGCAGGAAGGAGCCCGACGAACCATGTCGACCGAGATCGCTTCGATGGCCGAGGCCGTGCGAAAGGCGGTTGGTTCCACCGTCATCACCGACATCCACACCCACCTGTTCCCGCCGTCCCACGGCAAGCTGCTGCTCTGGGGCGCCGACGAGATGCTGACCTACCACTACCTGGTGGCGGAGCTGTTCACCGTCGCCCCGCCCGGCCTGACCTGCCAGAAGTTCTGGTCGCTGCCCAAGCCCAAGCAGGCCGACCTGGTCTGGGAGCACGTCTTTCTGCGGCACGGGGCGCTGTCCGAGGCCGCCCGCGGGGTCATCACCACGTTCAACAAGCTCGGCCTGGACGTGGCCGGGCGCGACCTGGACGGCATCCGAAAGTGGTTCGCCGCCCAGAAGGTCGAAGACTACCTCGCCCGCGTCTTCCAGACGGCCAACATCGACTCCGCGGTGATGACCAACAACCCCTTCAACCCCCAGGAGGCCGCCTATCTCAACCGGGACCTGCCCTGCCCCGACTGCCTCAAGCCCGCCCTGCGGATCGACCCGCTGCTGGTGGACTTCAAGTCGGCCGTCAAGACCATGAAGGACGCCGGCTGCAAGGTCCAGCTCCGCCCCACGCAGAAGACCTTCGACGAGGTCCGCCGGTTCCTTCTGGGCTGGTCGGAGAAGATCAAGCCGCTGTATTTCGCCGCGTCGCTGGGGCCGGAGTTCGCCTACCCGGACGATTCCCTCCGCACCAAGGTCATCGACCAGGCCATCATGCCGGCGGCGCTGGAGGTCGGCGTGCCCTTCGCCATGATGATCGGCGTGCGCAAGGCCGTGAATCCCGACCTGGGCGACGGCGGCGACGGCGTGGGCGTGGCCGACGTGGCGGCGGTGATGCACCTGCTCCAGAGGTACCCGGCGGGGAAGTTCATGGTCACGATGCTGTCGCGGGTCAACCAGCACGAGCTGTGCGTGCTGGCGCGGAAGTTCGGCAGCCTGCACGTCTTCGGCTGCTGGTGGTTCTGCAACGACCCCAGCATCGTCGAGGAGATGACCCGCCAGCGGCTGGAGCTTTTGGGGACGGCCTTCACCTGCCAGCACTCCGACGCCCGCGTGCTGGACCAACTCATCTACAAGTGGGCCCACACGCGGAAGGTCGTCGCCGAGGTGCTGGTGGGCAAATACACCGACCTGGTCCACGCCGGCTGGCGGCCCACGAAAGACGAGATTTGGCGCGACGCCCGCGCCCTCTTCGGCGGCTCCTTCGCGGAGTTCCTGGCAAGATAGAAACAGCCGCCCCGACGGGCCGGGCCGGTGGCCCCGCCCCCCGCGGCGCCTGACGGCGCTGGCTACCGGCCCCAGTCCAGCAGCGGAACCTCCAGGCCGACGACCAGCGGGACGTCGGACTTGCCCATGCCCCAGACGGCGCCGTTGCGCAGGTCGCCCACCGTGGTGCAGTACAGGAACGCTTCCTTCTCGGTCACGCCGGCGACGCGGGCGAGGATCCCGGCGGCGTCGGCGGCCGCCAAGTCGCGGGCCTCGTGGTAGCTCCGCCGGCAGGCGATGCAAACGAAGGAATGCGGCTTCTGCACCATGGGCCGGACGGGCAGGAACCTGTCGTCTTTCGTGATTCGCACCCGCACGTTGGCGGCGCACTCGGCCCCCAGGCCCAGGACTTCGCCGTCGCCCTGGCAGGCGTGCACGTCGCCCAGCACCAGCAGGGCGCCTTCCAGCTCCGCCCGCAGCAGCAGGGCATTGCCGGCCGCGACGTCCTTGAAGTCCATGTTGCCGCCGTTGTCCCAGGGATTGGGCGGCGGCTCGGCCGGGGTGACGTAGATGTCCCCGATCATCATCCGCTTGGGCGCCCACAGCC
>LJUF01000012.1:0-1106 GCA_001303665.1 Phycisphaerae bacterium SM23_33
CGGCCGCGGCCGTGATCGCCTGCCGTACCGGCTCCAGGTCGGGCGTCTTGGCTGAGTAGGCGTTGGCGATGAACGTCGCTGCCCGCAGCCCGCCGACCTGGCCGGCGTTGAGGGCCGAGCCGCCCGGCCGCTTGACCCCGTGCGTGCCGGCCATCTCGCCGATGACGAACGTGTGCGCCAGGTTCGACTCCCACCACTTGTTCACGGCGAAGCCGCCGTTGTGGTGCTGGGCGCAGACGGCGATCTCCAGCGGCTGGCGGCGCAGGTCGATGCCGTTCTCGGCGTAGATCTCGATGGCGGGGCGGTTCATGTGCTCCAGCCGCTCGATCGGCGTGGCCTGCACGACGCCGGCCTTTTCAAGGTAAGACCGAGCTTCTTCGGGCAGGGCTTGGATTTGGAACTCCTCCCATCCGGCGGCGCCGACAGGATTGTGCAGGAAGTCCATCCACACCCGCCGCCCGCGGACGGCCGTCTCCTGGTGCACGGCCATGTCGATGAGGGAGGACTGATGGCCGGCGATTCTCTGGGCGTCGAAGGGCCACTGGTAGCCCTTCAGGAAGATGTTGCCGGCCATCTCGGCCGTGGAGTCGAAGTACTGAGTCAGGAACTCGCGCTCCTCCCCGCCGTCCGCATCGGTGGAGAAGATCCTCGGCACCGCCTGCATGTAGCTGCCGGAGACGTTCCAGCGGAACTTCGTGCTGGCCAGGCCGTACTGGCTCTCGGTGAGGTTGACCGCCTCCAGGCCGGCCTCGAGCGCCGCGCCGTGCAGGCCGATTTGGCCGCGGGGATAAACCGTCGAGGCGTAGATCTCGCCGGGCCCGCCGGCGGCCAGGATCCAGTTCTCCGCGACGAAGGCCCGCAACCCCCCGCGGGGCTCAGCCAGCCGCGACCGGTCGAAGGCGATCACGGCCACGATCCGGCCACCCGATTTAACGAAGCGGACCGGCTCGATGCCGTCAATGATCTCCACGCCGTAGCGCTGAGCCTGCCGCTGGAGGCATTCGCTCATGAAGCGGGAGGTCTTCGGGCCAGCCGACGTTGCCCGCTCGGCCGGGTCGTGGTCGGTCTTGTAGCCGCTGAACGCGCCGCACGGGTCGTGGGGGAAG
>LJUF01000012.1:1115-31955 GCA_001303665.1 Phycisphaerae bacterium SM23_33
GCACCAGGTGGTAGAATTCGCGCAGCGAGCACAGCCCTTCGACCAGGGCGATGTCGCCGTGGCAGGCCCCGGCCGCGGTCAGGGTCTTGGCGAAGTCAACGGCGGTGTCGGGTGTGCTCGGGCTGGTGCCCATCTTGTAGTAGGTCTGCTTGTCCGAGCCGCTCATCCGCGACGCGCCCAGCCCCAGGCCCCGCGTGACGACCACCACCCGCTTGGCGGGGTCTTGGATGCCCCTGTTGGCCCAGAACTCCACCAGGTGCACGGCCGCGTTCATCCCGGCCGCCCCGGCGCCGACGATGACGGTGTTGAACGAGGTGACCGGAACTGCGCATCCGTTCACCGTCAGTGCACTCTCTGCCATGTTCTCTGTGTCCCATGGTGCGGCCGTCGCCGCTACCGCGTCAGCCTGCCCAATAGCTGCCGCAGATCAACGCATTCGAAACAGGGCGCAGGCGTCCCGGGGGGCAATTTCCTGCGCTTTCTGTTGATCCAGGCGGCGTCGATGCCCACATTCTGCGCCCCCGCCACGTCGATGCGAAGGGAATCTCCCACGTGCAGGACTTCGTCCGGCTGGCATCCGGCGGCCGTCAGGGCGCGGGCGAACACCTGCTGTCGCGGCTTATAGGCGCGACACATCTCGCTGGTGACGACGTAATCGAAGGCCCAGCCTGCATTCGACATCGCCCGTTCCAGATCTTCCGTATCGATGTTCGACACGACACACGTGGGCGCGTCGATGTGCCGAAGGAACCAGCCGGCGTCCTCGAAGACCTGCGGTGCCCGCCAGTACTGCCAAAGCTCTGCGGACAGCTCGGCCGGGTCCAGGTCCACCCGGTACAGCTCGAGCAGGGCGGCGAGGCTTTCCTCTTCGATCTGCCTCTGCGGCTTGAAGTTCTCCCCGTGGGCCATGTCGCACAGGTGGTGGAATCTCCAGTTCCGAAGGACGTCTTCGGGGCTGCAGTCCACGGGCGACACGTCCGCGATCCGCCGCACGATGCGGTCGATGATCGCATCGTCCTCTGCCGCGAGCGTTCCGTAGTAATCCAGGAATATGGCCTTGTATCGCATGCCGATGCCGGCCGGCGGATCCGGGCCGCGGGATCAGAGCACCCGCAGGTGAAACCCGCCGTCCACGTTGATGACCTCGCCGGTGGAGAATTTCAGCTCGCCGCGGGCGCAGGCGGCCACGGCGGCGGCCACGTCGGCCGGCCGGCCCCAGCGCTTGATGGGCGTGAGGCCCTCGGCGATGAGCTTGTCGTACTTTTTCCTGACGGGTGCGGTCATGTCCGTCGCAATGATGCCCGGGCGGATTTCGTACACGCCGATGCCGTGCTCGGCCAGCCGGGCCGCCCAGAGCCGGGTGGCCATGGCCACGCCGGCCTTGGAAAGGCAGTACTCGCCGCGCGAAGGGCTGGCCGTGTAGGCGCTCATGGACGAGATGTTCACAATGCACATCCAGTCGTCCGGCCGCTGCCGGCGCTGGCGGAGCATTCGGTTCGCCACCGCCTGGGTCAGGAAGTAGGGCCCCTTCAGGTTCACGCTCATCACGCGGTCGTAGCTTTCCTCGCTTGCTTCCAGGATGTCGGTGCGGATCTTGGGGGCCACGCCGGCGTTATTGACCAGCACGTCGAGGCGGCCGAAGGCCGATTCGATCTGCTCCAGGGCGGCGGCCCGGTCGGCGGGGGCGGCCACGTCGCCCTTGAGACAGAGCGCCTGCCGGCCGGCGTTGCGGACGGCTGCGGCTGTATCGGTGCACTCCAACACGTCAAACAGAGCCAGGTCGAACTGCGATTCAGCAAGCTTGGCCGCGACGGCGGCGCCGATGCCGCGGGCGGCCCCCGTCACCAAGGCCACTGAAGCCTCGTCCATGTCGCTGCCCTCAGCTTGGATCCGCGCCCAGCTTCGTTGCGGGACACGAACAGCAAGGGTATCCCACGGCCGCAGCCTTGTCAAAACCCGCGAGCCGGCCTGGCCTGTCTTTCCTGTGATGAACTGATCCTTTTTTCGGTCACGGCTGGCGGCGTGGGAAGCCGCTCGACACTTGGCGGTGTCCTCGAGCCGACATGGCGGCGGGCGCTCGCCATGACGCGGGCGGCCTGGGGCACCTCAAAGTTTGGAAGCTTTCGAACTATTCTCGTTTCGCCTGTGGCCGGGCCGGGATTCTGCCGATTAGAATTACCTGGAGCGGCTCGTGGCGTGAGAAGAGGCCTCCGAGCAGGGCTTGAAGATGGGGCAAAAAAAGAACTTATCGACCTTTGACGTGGCCGAGATGCTCGAGGTCGATCCCGGTTCGGTCGCCAACTGGATCGACGGCGGGCTGCTCCGAGCCCACCGCACGCCCGGGGGGCACAGGCGCGTCGCTGTGGACGACTTGGTGGCGTTCCTCCGAGAGCACGACATGCCCTGCCCGGCTCAACTTCAGCCGGGGCCGATTCGCGTGGTCATCGTGGACGACGAGCCCGCCATGACACAGATGATCGCCAAGGCCATCAAGACGGAACATCCGGAGTACGAGACAGCCCAGGCCCACGACGGCTTTCGGGCCGGGGCCATCGTGGCGACACTCAAGCCGGACGTCGTCATCCTGGACCTCCGCATGCCCGGGATGGACGGCTTCGAGGTCTGCCGCATGATCAAGTCGCAGCCGGCTACCCGCCACGCCACCGTCATTGCCATCACGGCATATCCCGCTGAAGAAAGTACGCGCCGCATATTGGACTGCGGCGCGAAGATATGTCTGTCCAAGCCGTTGAGTCTGGCCGACCTGGTTGCCCAAGTTCAGGTGGGGGCGAGAGAAGCCCGGGGTTGAGCCGCAGCGGCCGTCAGGAAGCAGGCGGAAGCCCCGGCCGCGGCTGGCCTCTCAGGCGTGTTCCAGCGCCCATTCCACGGCCCAGCGAATGCCCTCGTCGTACCCGACCGCCGGTTCGTATCCCAGCTCCCGGCGGATCTTCTCCGTGCTGAACAGGCAGCGCCTGCCCATGAGCCACACCGAGTACCGCGTCACCAGCGGCGGCGACTTTTTTCGCACCATGTGGCCGAAGATCTCCATGAGGAAGGCCGCGCCGTAGGCCACCTTGTAGGGGACCTCCCGGCGGACCGGCTCGGCGCCGACGAGGTTGGCGATTTTTTCGAAATACTCGGCCTGGGTGATGACGCCGTCATTGCAGAGGTTGTACGCCTGGCCGGCGGCCTTGGGGGACCCGGCCGCCAATATGCAGCCGTCGGCCTCGTTGCCGGCGTAGGTGAGGTTCAGGCGGTTGCTTCCGTCGCCGATGCGCTTGACCTTGCCGGCCTTGATGGCGCGGATCAGCCGCGGCATGGAGGCCCGATCCCGCTCCCCGTACAGCCAGCTGGGGCGGATGACGGTCACGGGGACGCGGCCGGTGCAGTGGGCGGCCCAGATGATCTCTTCGGCGGCGACCTTGGCGCGGCTGTAATAGCTCCACTTGTGGAGGTTCTGGCCGAGGGGGGCGGATTCGTCCAGGACCAGGCCCTCGCCGTCCGGGTGGCCGTAGGCGCTGATGGAGGAAATGTGCAGGAACCGCTCCACGCCTTCACGGGCCGCCGCCTCGACCATGTTTCGCGTGCCCTCAACCGTGACGCTGACGAACTCCTGCCACGGGCCCCAGTCGCCGACGCGGGCGGCCGCGTGATATACGGTCTTGACGCCCTTCATGGCGCGGGCGACGGACTGGGCATCCGTGACATCGCCGGTGACCTTTTCCACGCCGAGGGCGTCCAGGAAGCTCGTGTCGGAGCTTGGCCGGACCAGTCCGCGGACGTCCCGGCCGTCGGCGCGAAGCTTGGCGGCGATGTGGCTGCCCAACAGCCCGGTCGCTCCCGTCACCAGATTCATCGCATCCCTTTCGATGGCTCGGCGAATCTAGGCCAGCCGAGGGGGGTTTGTCAAGGTAGCCGGCGAAGCCGGCCGGGCGAAGGGTGGAAATTTCTCTTTTTTTTTGATTCCTCCGCGGTCGTCCGTATACTCTTGAAGGCCATTGGCCAAAGAAGGTTGCGCTGAGGGAAGGGCGCAGGGTGAAGGCGGCGTTCCAGATGTTGCTGCCGGGCAAATGATTATGGATGCTTAAGTCGTTTTGCCGCTATGGCCGATGGTTAGTAATGTATCCGAGCGGTCGGAGCCTGGGAGGAGAGTCCGGCCTCGGAAAGAGGTTCTGTTTATGGCGTTAAGGCGAATCCTGCAGGCCAGTAACAACCGGGCGCGGCTGGCTGTTGGGTTGTTGCTGGCGGCTTTGTTCTGTATCCAATGCACTCGCTCTGAAGCCTTCCGCACCAACCCCCTGATTACGGACGTTTCAGGCCGGAGTGCCGGCGGGGCATCGGCGAAGGAGCTGGAGCGGCTGGCCAGGGAAGACCACATTGCTCTGCTGAAGCTGGCCCTCCAGGCCTACCGTGAGAGGTACGACGACTACACCTGCACGTTTATCAAGCAGGAGCGGCTGAACGGGCAGCTCAGGCCCGAGCAGTGGATCGAAGTGAAATACGCGGAAAAGCCCTTCTCGGTGGCCATGCGGTGGACGCAGAACCCGCCCATCGGGGACCGGGCGGTGTACGTGGAGGGCAAGTACAACGGGCAGATGGTGGTCAGGCCCAGAGGCTTGCTGCACAAGCTCATCGGCAGCCAGATGCGGGCCCCCGACGGGCCCGAGGCCATGGCCAATACGCTCCGCCCGATCACCAGCTTTGGCTTCCGGCGAATGATGGAGAGCCTGCTGGAGGTGTACGAGAAGGCCCGGCAGCGCGGCGAAGGGAGCTGCCGGTTTCTGGGCTGCCGGGAGGTGGCCGGCCGGCGGGCGTTGGCGCTGGAACGGTTGCTGCCGCCGCGAAGCGACTACCCCGCCAAGACCACGGTCTGGTACCTGGATACGGAGCGCCTCGTGCCGCTGGCGCTGGAGGGTTACGACTGGGACGACCAGCTGATCTGCTGTTACCTTTTCAAGGACGTAGCGTTCAACGTCGGCCTTGCCGCCGAGGACTTCACCCCCGAAGCCAACGACATGAAGTTGAACAAGTAGTCCCACCGCAGGGCGGCAAAAGGGCCCGCACCATCCTTGCGGGCCCTTTTCATTTACGTTCCCGGCTCGCGGCGGTCCGCGAGCGGGTCAGGCTTTCAGTTCCACGTTCCAGTACGCCGCGTCGAGGAACTGTTTCCAGCTGGCGTACTTGTCGCTGGTCAGCCGCAGCGTGACGACCGGGCTGCGCTTGGGCTTGACGGGTGCGGCGATGAGTTTCAGGCCCGCATCTTCGGGCGTCCGGCCGCCCTTGCGGACGTTGCAGGCGACGCAGCAGCAGACCAGGTTTTCCCAGGTGGTCTTGCCGCCCATGCTCCTGGGGATGACGTGGTCCAAGCTGAGTTCGGAGGTCGGGAAGCGCTTGCCGCAGAACTGGCAGCGGTTGCGGTCGCGGGCGAAGATGTTCCGGCGGTTGAACTTCACCGTCTGCTTCGGCAGCCGGTCGTAGAACAGCAGCCGGATGATCCGCGGCACCGCCAGCTCGAAGCGGACGCAGCGGATCCAATCATGTCGCTCCCGTTCGAACCGCAAGCGGAACTCGCTCACCTCTCGCCAGGAGTCGAAATCGTAGGAAAGATACTTGTTGTCCTCCTGGCTGACGACCTCCGCGATGTTGCGGTACAGCATGCTGAAGGCCCGGCGCACAGAGGTTACGCGCAGCGCCGCATAGTGCCTGTTCAGCACCAGTACATTTCCGTCCAACACACTTGCCGGATTGTAGAACACGCCCGTCACACCTCCGCCCAAAGCAATACCTTCCGGTCACCTACAATATACCGCAAGCCCTGCTGCAAGCAAGGGGCAATAGGGCGGAACCGATTCTGAATTCACCTGGCGAGTCTGGCCGACCACTCGGCTCCGCGGCCCCGCTTCATGCGGACCACCCCGGCCGATCGCTCAGCAAATGCACCCGTGAGGGCGAATCGCCTACGGTCCCGCCTCCGCCGGCCGGGCGGCGGGGGCTGTCGCGGCGGCCGGAACCAGCCGCAGCCCGCCTTCCCATTCGACGGTGAGCTTCGCGGCCGTGATCGTCCTGGCGGCGGCGTCCTTGGCGTCCCTGACCTCCACGTGCACGTCGCGGCCGCGAGCCAGCATCACGATTTGCCGGTCTGCCTCGCGCCAGGTCGCCTGGCCGTTCTCGACGCTGAGGGTGACGGCGTCTTTCTTGCATGTGACCCGGCGGGCGACGAGCAGTTCGCCGCCGTCCGAGAGCTTCACGAGCTTCTCGTGCACCTCCAGCGCCCAGCTCCGCCACGGCCGCTTCTCGGACGTCTCCATCCGCAGGCAACCGCCCTTAGCAGTGATGGTGACCTGGCCGGTCGTAGGCAGGCCGCCTGAGTGTTCGCCCTAGATCTGGATATCCTTTGGCACGCCGGCGGCGTCGTACACGGCGCTGCGAACCTCGCGGTAAACGATTCGATCGTTGCCCAGCCAGGCGCGCAAGGCGTCGGCCGGCTCGCGCGACGTGTTGGTGGCGTTCAAGGCGCCCCAGTTGCCGTCCGGCAGCCGCAGGAGCGTGAAGAGCGTGTATTTCTCCTTGTCGCCTTCGGGGCGCTGGATCATCGCCGTGGCCCAGCCCGAGCGGGTCTTGGCGCCGATGACCCTGGTGAGCCGGTCGGCCGCACCGGCATAGTCCTTCTGCAAATTGGCCACCAGGATCTCCCACCGGGCCTCGGTGCAGTGGCGGTTGGGCACGGTGATCTTCTTCCAGGTGGTCTCGTCGCCGTCGCGCACGGCCTCGAGGAAGGTCGTGAGCCCTTTCCAGGGTTGCCTTTCGGCCGCCGCCAGCCGCGGGGCCATGTGTTGGCGCAAGAGCTGGATGACCTTCTCGCCGTGCGCGCGGCGGACGACTTCCACCGGCAGCTCCCCGTGCGGCTGTAGGGGCTGGTCCTCGATAAGTGGGTCGGCGCCGGCCGCCAGCAGGGCGCTGACCGCCTCCAGGTCGGCCTTCTCGGCGGCGTGGTGCAGAGGCGTCCAGCCTCTTGCGTCGCGGGCGTTGAGGCGGGCCCCGGCGGCGATGAGCAACTTCACCAGCGGCGCCCGCAGGGGCGCCTCTCCGCGCCAGTAGTCGTGCGTGCCCGCGGCGCAGTGCAGGGGGGTTCGCTTCTGGCTGTCCCGGGCGTTGACGGGGGCGCCCTTGGCGATGAGCAGCCTGGCGGTGGCGAGCAGGTCCTGCCCCGGCCGCTGGCGCGGGCCGTGGATTGAGTACACCCCGGAGCAGACGGCGTGCAGCAGGGTCGGGCGCAGCTCGGCGCCCTTGTCCAGCAGCAGCTCGACCAGCTCGGCCCGCCCCCCGCGGGCGGCCTCGAGCAGCGGCGTGCGGCCGTTGTGACCGGCCACGTTCACGTCCACGCCGGCCGCCAGCAGGGCCTCGACGATCTCGGTGTGCCTGTGGAGGGCCGCCAGATGGATGGGCGTGTCGCCCTGGCGGTCCTTGGCCAGCAGGTTCGCCTTCCGCTCGATCAGCACCCGGGTAACGTTCGCGTGGCCTTTCCGGGCGGCGCAGTGCAGCGGCGTGCCGATCCACTTATTCGACGCCCCCCCATCCGCCCCGTGTGCCAGCAGGAACTGCACCACCGCCAAATGCCCGCCCAGCGCGGCCAGGTGCAGGGCGGTCGTGTCGGAGAAGGCCTTGGCCTTGGCCGCGGCTGGGTCCTTGGCAACGAAGGCCTTGACCTCCTCCAGCCGGCCCAGTCCAGCCGCCGTAAAGACGTCCAGCTCCGCCCCGCGGCTGGTCAGCAGGTCGAGGCAGGCTTTGGCCTGCTTGAGCTCGTCCGGCCCGGTCTCCCACGACGCGATGAGCAGCTCCAGTAACAGAGGAGTGATGCCGACCTTGCCGGTGGCGTTGATGTTGGCCCCGGCGTCCAGCAGCAGCCGGGCGGCCTCAAGCCGGTGGTCTTCCGACACGGCGGAGTGCAGCGGCGTCATGCCGTTCTCGTCCAGCGCCTCCAGGTTGGCGCCGTGCTTGATGAGGAACTGGATCGCCTTGACGTTCCCGCTGTCGGCGGCCGAGTGCATTGCCGTCCGGCCCAGGTAGCCGGGGGCGTTGATGTCGACGCCCTTCTTCAGCAGGAACTCGGCGATGGCGAAGTGGTGGCCCCAGACGGCGATCTGGAAGGGCGTGGCGTTCTGGTGGCCGCGCGGCCGCTCCTTGATGTGCAGCAGGGCCGGACAGTCGGCCAGCATCTCCTTGACCTTCTCGAGGTTGTCGGCCTCGATCATCTCGGCGAAGTGGGTGACGGGGACCATGCCGGCCCGAAGGCATTTGACCATGGCCTGCAAGCGGCGTCTGGCGACCAGGCAGGGGAAGCTGCCCCGGTCCGGCGCTTCCGGCACGTACGCCGGCGCCACCGCCACCACGCTGCCGCTCACGAGCATGGCCAGATAGTCGCCGGAGCTGGGGTACCACTCCGCCTTGATCGCCCAGGCCGGATGCGCCGCGTGCCGGCCCAGCTCGAACCGCAGCGCCGGCAGGCCATCGGCGTCCTTCGCGGCCGTCACCTTTACCAATTCCCAAGGGTCGGTGGGTGAAAGGGAAGGCGGCGGGGCCGAGTAGGTCTCGTGCCACAAGAGCACATACCGCCGACCCTGGTAGGTCGCCACGATGCTCGATTCCGGCAGCTCGCAGGCCACCTCGCGCCACACGAACGGCGGGCCCGACCTGTCTCCGGCCTGCGGGCCTTTTTCGCCAAGCTCCTTGACGTACTTTTGGACGTCCTCGGCTGAGAGCAATCCCTTCGGCACTTTGGCGAGCGTGGGGATGATGCGGAACTCCAATTTGGCCGGTGTCGGCTTGGCCAGGAGGCTGTCCGCCTCGGCCAGCCGGTCCAGGGCGGCCTTAGCTTGGCCCGACAGCCAGGTTTGCGGCGCGGACGTCGCCAACTCTTGGAGAACGCCACCCGACCGCTCGCTGTCAATGGCCTCCAGGATTCGCACGGCCCAGAGGATGCGGCGGCCGGTCGGCGTGGCCTCGGCCGGCCTGGCGGCGGCGTCCAGGAGCGACCGGACCTGTCGGTGGACCTCGGCGTCCGTGGTTTGGTTCAGCGCCGCCCTCAGGGCCGGCTCAGCCAGCAGGCCGATCCTTGCCAATTGCTCGAAGGCCGCGGCCCGCAGCTTGTAGCTTTGGCTGCCCAGGTCCGCAATGAGCCGGCCGATCCGCTCGGCATCGGCTGAGGGTAGTTTCAGACGCTCGCCGAGGAAAACCGCCGCCTCGTCCCTGCGGGCCGCCAAGGCGCGGGCGGCCTCGTAGGCCGTTTCGTATCCCTCCGCCCCTAGGTCTTGCCAGAGATCGTTGAGGCGGCCCGGCCGGCCGGAAGTCGGCTGCGTCTCGGCGGTCACGGCCGACTCTGCTTGGACGGGACGGACAAGGCAAATGGCCAAGTCCGCAGTCAGTGCCCAGAGGACCACCTGCCTCAGACACCGGGTCGGCATTGCTATCCCCTTTCCTTTGTGGCGGACGCAGCAGGTGTCTTGCCTTTGTCCGGCTCGGCCGCCTTGAATATCTTCTCCCTGAAGCTCTGGTATTGCGACCTGGCGTAGTGGATCCGCTGGCCGAGGGCCTGCGGCAGATCCTGCGTGGTCTTTGAGGTCTCCAGCACCCGCCACTTGCCGTCGGGGAACTTCATCAGGAACACCACCAGATACTTGTGCTCGGCGGTCAGAGGGGTTTGCACGAACACCTCGGCCCAGCCGGCACGGGCTGTGCTGGCCGTGATGCTCATCAGCCGGTCAAACTGGCCGGCGTATTCTGCCCGCAGCTCCTGGACCCACTTCGGCCAGATGCCCTTGGCCATGTGGGGCGGATCGTGAGTGACTGTTTGGATCGTCTTGTGATCGTCGTTCACGACCGCCAGCAGAAACTCCCAGACCGCCGCCTCGACCGCCTTCTTCGTGGCCTCCAGCCGCGGAGCCATGTGCCTTTCCAGCAGCTCCACCACGGCCTTGGTGCGGTCGCCCCATTTCTTTGCCTCGTCCACCGGCCTGACGGCGAACACGGATTTGGGGTCGTCCTCGATGAAGGGGTCGGCCCCGGCGTCCAGCAGCAGCTTGGCCACAGTCACGTTGCCCGAGTTGGCCGCCATGTGCAGCGGCGTCCGATGCTGCCCGCCCTTGGCATTGACGTCGGCGCCGCTGTCCAGCAACAGCCCGATCAGCTCCAGGTCAGGCTTTCGTCCGAAGTGGACGTCGGCGGCAAGGTGCAGCGGCGTGTTGCCTTCATAGAGGGCGTTGACGTCGGCGCCGGCGGCGATGAGCACTTTGGCCGTCCCCACGAAGTCCGGCTTGCAGCCGAGCGCAGGGTGGGGCCCGTAGGTACTCGCCGAGGCCCGCGCGAGTTCGCAAAGCAGGCCCTTCTTGAGCTTCGCCCCCCGGGCCAGCAGCAGCTTGACCACCTGGGCCTGGCCGCCCCTTACCGCGCCCTCGAGCGGGGCCGCTCGGGGATCTTTGGGCTCCAGCTCGGCGCCGTGGTCCAGCAGCAGTTCCACGATGTCGGTCCAGCCCTGATAGGCCGCCGACGCAATGGGCGTTCCCCTGTCGGCGTCCACGGCGTTGACGTCGGCCTTGCGCTCCAGCAGCAGCTTCACGATCTCCTTGCGGCCGTAGCCGGCGGCCAGGGTCAGCGGCGCGGCCCATTCCGTCCGTCCGGCATCGACGTCGGCGCCGCTGTCCAGCAGCGCTGCGGCGACGTCCGTGTGGCCGGCCGTAGCGGCCAGGTGCAAGGGCGTGATCCTTCCCATGGCGGTGGCTTTGGCGGCATCCGGGTCGGCCTTCAGGAAGGCCTGGATCTGGTCGAGCTTGCCCAGGGCGGCGGCGGCAAAGATGTCCAGCTTGGCGCCTTTGGCCAGCAGGAGCTCGACGCACGGGTTGTCCTTGCCGGCCGCAAGCCAGCCCCCCACCGCATAGGCTAGGGGAGTCATCCCGGCTTTGCCTTTGGCGTTGACGTCGGCCCCCGCGGCGATCAGGACTTCAGCCATCTCCCTGTTCCCGGCCGCGGCGGCATTCTGCAGGGCCGTAAGGCCCTGCCGGTCCGCGACACGCATGTCCGCCCCTTTGCCAAGCAGCAGGCGCACCAATTCGAGCTTACCCTTGTTGACGGCCATGTGAAGCGGGGTCTGCCCCGGCCAGCCTAGGGCGTTCACGTCCGCCCCCCGGGCCAGCAGCAGCTCGACCATCTCCTTGTGGTTGCCGCGCACCGCCGCATGCAGGGGCTGCTGGTCTCGGAACGGTGGCTGGCGGCCCCGCACGCCGACCAGCTCGGGCCAGTCCGCCAGGATCTCTTTCGCCTGCTCCAGCTCGCCGTTCATCGAGGCTGCCAGGAGGGTGCGGATGGGCCGCATGCCGGCCCTGAGGGCTGCGGCCAGGGATTGCGCCCGCCGCCGGGAGAAAAGCCCGGCGATCTGCCCCTTGGCGGTAAGGGCCTCAGACGAGGCGACGATGGAAACGACTTCCTCGCCCACCACGACGGCGACGTGGGCGGTCTGGCCCGACTGAGGGATCAGGCGTAGGTGGCTCTTTACCTGTACGTTCAGCTCGAATTCGACGGCAGGCAGGCGCAATTGGTCTTTGCCCTGTCGGGCCTTCACCAGTTCCCAGGCCATGTTGCGGCGGACGAAGTCTGTTGGCGTCATGTACGGCCAGCGGTTCGCCAGGAGCACGTATAGGCAGCCCTTGTGCGCGGCGGTGAAAGGCGTAGGCGGCAGCACGCAGCCCGCTTGGAGCCAGCGAAAGCTGTCCGCCTCACCGACGGCGGCCTGCGGGCCCTTCTCGGCGAGGCTCTTGACGTATTGCTGAAATTCCTCCGGCTTGACAGCCGGCTGGGGCATTCCGGGGGCGGCCGGCTGCGGCAGCAGTCGAAGCTCCAGCACACCGGCAGGGGGGTTCTTTATGATGGCGTCCAGTCCGGCCAGCCGCCCCAGAACGGCCTTGGCCTGTTGGGTCAGTTCCGCACGTCCGTCGCCGCCGGCCAGGGCCTTCAGCAGCTCGTGAGCCTTGGTGGTGTCCGCCGCCTCCAGGATGTGGATTGCCCAAAGCATGCGGCGGCCGGCCGGCGTGGCCTCGGCCGGCTTGGTGGCGGCGTCCAGGAGCGACTGGACCTGCCGGCGGACCCGGGTCGGCTGAAACAGGTTTCAGACGATCTTGGATGAAGGCCACGGCCTCCTCGCCCCGGACCGCCAGCGCCCGGGCAGCCTCGTGCGCCTCTCGGTACTCCTGGGCGGCGAGGGTCTCCCAGAGGTGCTGGAGCCGCCTCTGCTCGCTGCCGGGCCGGCTGGCTTGCCCTCCGGCCAGGGCCTGCGGGGCTGCCATAGGCCCCGCGGCACAGACAAACACAAACCCAGCCATGATCGCCGCTGCGCTCGCCAGCCTGTCAGTGACGGAGGCTCGCCCCTGGTGATGCAGGACGCCCGTCACCTGATGCTCGCGCCGATTCAACTGCATGTTGCGGCTCCTGCCCATGGCGGTCACTCCACATCGGGGGCGGGCTTCTAAGGGATCGGCACCCCCGGATTGCAGCCCGCCAGAGTATCAGCAGGGCGGAAACGTCCGTCAAGCAAGAGTTCCGATGAAGCGGCCACGTCGGGTCCCGCAGCCGACCGGTCCGCCGCGAAGGCCTCAAGCATGGCGGCAGGCGCAGCTCGTTGTGCGAGAGGCCCTACGCCTTTTCCTCGATCTGCTCGAGCTGGAGGTACTTTCGGGAGGGTCTCCAGTGCACCCGCAGCCGGCCGATTCTGAGGTCCACGCGGCCGCCGGAGCTGCGCCTGAGCGCGATCTTCCCGACCGGCCGGGGCGAGAAGACGCTCACCAGCGCCAGTTGCCGCTTCCGCGGGGTGCGCAGCAGCAGGACATTGTCGGTCCGCCGCCGGGCCATGCTCTGGCGGACGCTTTCGACCCCGATGGGGCAGTCGGCGGCGAAGGCGAAGTACATGGAGGTGGTTTCCCCGGCGATGACGCCGGAGAGCCTGCCCTCGTCCATGGTCAGCTCGCCGCCGCTGTGCCAGGCAGCGTGGACCTCCTCAGGGACCGTATTGTGGACCTCGTCGAAGACGACGACCATCCGGCCGACGCCGCCGGGGGTGACGGGGATGACGAGATGGCGAATGAAGTGGACGTTCTCGCCGAGCGCCCCGCCGGCGTCGCCTGCGATCCAGCGGTAGTTGGGGCCCTGCTGGGCCTCGACGACGCTGCCGACGGCGTCGATCCGGTGCTCCCGCTGGGCCGCGGTCAGGGTGTTGTGCGAGCGCGACTGCACCTCGTAGAACCGGTAGCGGCGATCGGAGAAGAGGTACTCATACGAGAAGTCCGGGTTGCCCGGGTCATGCAGGAAGATCTCTCCCTCGAACATAATCTGGACGGAGTTCATGTCCAGCTGGGCGTGGTGGGCGGACAGGTCGCCGGTCTTGAGGGCGACGTAGACCTGCGGCATGGGCCAGCGGTCGGCGGCGGCGGCCCAGCCGATCTCGTTGAAGGCCCGGATGGGCTGGAGGTCGGGAGGGGGGTTGGGCTCCCAGTCGGTGGGGCGGAACAGCAGGCTCAGGCCGGCGTCGGAGTAGTCGGTGGTGCTCACGTCGTGCCGGAAGGCGTGGCGGTCCAGCCACCATGCCATCTCCTTCAGGCCGTAATGCTTGACCAGCAGGTAGAAGACCCCCCAGGTCGGCGCGATCGGCCGGTCGCCGAAACTGACCGGCAGCCCGTGCGGCGAGAAGTAAATGGGGAACAGGCCGGTGGTGTCCATGCCGCGCTGCCGGAAGATGAAGTTGTCCTTGGCCACGCGCGACAGCGCCTCGCCCAGCAGCAGCAGGTAGCGCATGGCGTAGCCCCAGTAGCCCAGCCCTTCATCCCAGCCGCCTTCGCGGCCGAGGGCGTTGAAGAAGTTGCTTAGGCTGGGCCTGGCTTTGGCGAGCACGGCCTCGGCGGCGTCCTCCTCGTCGGCCAGCAGCAGCCCGGCCAGGGCCACGCCGCTGTTCACCACCGCGTTCCAGTTGTGGTAGCAGGAGTGCCAGAACGCGCCCGACTCGACCGCCTTCAGGTAGGGCAGCAGGCCCTTTTCCCGCAAGGCCCTGCGGCAGCGGGTGCGGTCGGCCTGGGTGAGCTCCTCGGCCAGCCAGTCCAGGGCCACCGCCACGGTCGCGCAGGCTTCCCCGGTGCAGAGGTCGGCATGCATGTCCTTGTGCCCGGGGTCGACCCAGCTCGAAAAGCGCAGCAGGTTCTTGAGCTCCTCGACGGCCCGGTCTCGATAGGCGGGGTTGCTGTCGATGTTGTGGCTGATGATGAGGTCAAACAGCCTTCCCTGGATGTCGGCGATGGCGGCGGTGGCGGCTCCCCAGCGGCCCTGCTGCCACGAGGCCCGCCACATCGTCTCCGTGATGGGGCTGGATTCGAGGATCAGGCCGCAGCGATTGCGCAGCGTTTCGTAGATGTGGTCGAAAGGCTTCCGCCCGATCCGGTCGCTCAGGCGGGCCAGTTCATCCTTGGTTGCCAGCAGACCTCGGTTCATGCGGGATCCTTCCTTGCGCTCAGCGAGCGGGCGAAGCGACCGAAGCAACAAGATAGCCGCTCGATGCGATTTGTTCAAGCCTTCCCGCCTGTGTCCGGCGACCGGCAGATAATGCGGAGCTGGACCGCAACCGGCGTGAGCGTCGGAAGGTTTAAGGAATGTGGCCGTGGCGGCTCGGAGATGCCGTTTCCGAACGCCCGGGATGGAAGGACTTCTGGCGCTGCTTCCGCAGCATGGAACAGAAGGAGACGAGGCATGGCCATAAAGGTATCTGCCAACGGGACGCTGATCGTCAAGGCGGCGGGCGTCCCGGTTCTGGCGGGGCTGGTGATATTGACCGTCGGCCTCGAGCTTTGCCCCGCCGAGGAGTTCAGGCTTCAGCAAGGCCTGGACGGCTACGGCGGGTGCGTCGCAACGACGCTCTGGGAGCCGAAGAACCCCAGGCCGAAGGACGGGGTCACCGACCAGGCCCTGTACGTCCGCGGCACGGTGGCCTACCAAACGAAACATGAAGTTGCAGTCGACGACGAGAAGAACCCGGGCAAGAAAAAAAAGGTCACCAAGACGGAATACCGCGAGGCGAGCAACCGTGTGCTCCTGAGGTTTGAGCTGCCGGAGGGGGTGAGGCGGGGCAAGCTCGCCCGGGCCCGGCTGGAGGTCTTCGTGCCGGAAGTCAGGGGCTACCGCGTGATCGGCGAGGTCCTTTGCCGGGAGGTCACGCAGCCCTGGACGGCCGGTGCGGACTGGGAAAACGCCGCCGCGAAAAGGAAGTGGAAGACCCCCGGCGGAACCATGGACGTGGAAACGGATTACAGCAACGGCCGGCCGAGCGGGGCCGTCGATTCCTGCGCATTCTGGGAATACAACGGCAGGTACTTTCCGCACAAGTACGACTTTCTCCAGTGCCCCAAGGGGGGCGAGTGGATCGATTTCAACATCACGCCTCTGGTGGAAAAGTGGATGAAGGATCCCGCCACCAACCACGGCGTGGCGCTGGAGCCTATCACCCAGGGCGACAAGCGCGGCGAGTTCCTCAACCGGATGGAGATCGACATTCCCTCGCCCACCAGCCCCGACCAGGCCCACCGGCCCAGGCTGGTGCTGGACCTTGAGCCGCTGAAGGAGCCGTACGGCGTCGGGATGACCCATGGCCTGCGGAAGTACTGCGACCGGAGCCCGCGTTACCGCTTCCGCGGGCCGTTCACCGACAGCTACGAGATGGCCATGGCCCGCAATGAGTTCGAGCCGTTCCAGGTGCTGCTGCATCCTGTCGCGGGCGACCTCGAGGGCGTAACCTTCGAGGTGAGCGACCTGGTCGGGCCCGGCGGGGCGAAGCTCCCCGCCGCGGACGTCACCTATAACTGCCAGGAAACGGTCCTGATGCACCCCAACGGCAAGACCGGCGACTGGTACTTCCACGGCAAGCGGTTCTGGGTTCCCGACCCGCTTTCGCACGCCCGGCCGGTGGATCTGCCCAGGCACGTCAGCACGCCGTTCTGGTTCACGGTCCGCACCAGGCCGCAGACCCAGCCGGGCACCTATCGCGGCACGATTGCCGTCAAGGCCAAGAATGCCTGGCCGCGACAGCTCAAGCTGGACGTGAAGGTGTGGGATTATGAAATCCCCCAGCGCTGGAACTTCCAGACCATGGGCCAGACCTGCTGGGGGTATATCTGGAACTGCTACGGCCACTTCAGCCAGGAAAAGAAGGCCGAGCTGAAGAGGAAATACATCGACTTCCTCATGGACCACCGCTTCATGCCGACCGAGCAGTACGCCAGCAAGCTTTCCCCTGATTTGGCCGACATGCCGTACTGCCTGGGGCAGCGCGGGGGAAACACGATCTACCTTAACGGCAACTTCAGGCTGCCCGACGTGCCCGGCGAGGGCTCGCCCGAGGTGAAGAAGCGCAAGGCGGAGTGCGAAGCGGCCAAGGACGAACTGCTCAAGGCCGCCGGCCGGGGCGAGCAGCTCCGGCAGCTGAACGAGCGGTACCAGGCCGACCTGGCCGAGGCAAACAAGGACCGCAACAGGGCCCAACGCGACAAGCGGCTCCGCGAGCTCGAAGACAGGCACGTGGCCGACAAGGTCGCCATGCTGAAAGCGGCCGGCAAGGCCGAAGAGCTGGAGGAGCTCTCCAAGCGCGACGAGGCCGACAAGGCCGTGCTCATGGCGAACCTGCAGAAGGCGTACGAGGCCCAGAAGGCCAGGGCGTTGAAGTCGCTGAGGGACACTTACGATGCCGTCATCGCCTTGGACGAGAAGCTCCGGGCCGAAGGCAAGCTGGACGCGGTGGAGCGGCTCATCGACATGTCGCTGGTGTACATCGGCGATGAGACCAGCGACTGGGAGCTGATGCGGAAGAAGTCCTACGGCATCCGCCTGGCCTGCCCGGAGCTGATGATCATGATCGGCGGGTCGTTCCCGCGGCAGGAGCTGGACGAGATCATCGACATCTACGACCCGCAGATCGGCGGCGGCAGCAAGACCTACAGCCTCACCGAGCAGATGACCCACCTGATCGCCCAGTCCCAGGCCAGGGGTGAGCGGTTCTTCTGGTACGACGCCGCCGGGCCGATGCTGCCGTACCCCAACGTCCAGTGCGAAGAGCCGCTGATCGCCTCGCGGGTGGTCTTCTGGATGACGTGGAAGTACGGGGTGACGGGTTACGAGTACTACTGCTACAACATCTGGAGCCACAACCTGCCGGACAAGGACGGCCGGCGCTGGCCCGAGAAGCCCTTCACCCCGTGGGGCTGGGGCGACACCAACGGCGACGGCATGTTGTTCTATCCCGGGCCCGACGGGCCGTTCTCCTCGGTCCGCTTCGAGAACATTCGCGACGGCATCGAGGACTGGGAAAGCCATTTCGTCCTGCGCGATTATCTGGAGGCGCTGCGGAAGAAGGGCGTGCCCGCCGGGGCGGGCGACCTGGTCGCCCGGGCCGAAGCGCTGCTGAAAGTCCCCGATGAGGTGGTCAAGGACCTGACCAACTGGACCTGGGAGCCTGAGGTGCTGCTGGCCGCCCACCGCAGGCTCGGCGAGACCATAGAGGCGTTCACGAAGCTTGTCAGCGCCGACGAGATGATGGCCGTCCGCCGGGCCCGAAAGGAATTCCAGGTCAGTCGCCAGCGCGCCATGCTCAAGCAGCGCGCCGAAAAGGCGCGCCGGGCGGCCGCCCAGGAAACTCCAGAACAGAGCAGATAGGACCTCCAACCTGACCCGGGCCGCGGGTCTTGCCCGCCGTGCGAGCGCGTTGTTCAACCGCTGCCGGGACAGCCGGAAGAATTCGGGCGTGAACGGACCGGCGGCGGCTTAACCCCGCGGCCTGTGGGTACGTCTCACTCCGGGCCGGGTGTTGGCAACGGCGGGGGAGCCGTGCCGGATTCGGCCTGGGACGCTGTGGCCAGGGCTTTCGCCTTCTTGAACTCCTGGGCGGCCCGATCCATGTCCTTTCTTACCTGGCACAGGATGCCCAGGTTGTAATGCGCCTCCGCCGGGGAGACCACTTGCTGGTACAGCGCCAGCGACTCGTCGAATCGACCGAGCAGCCCCAAAGCCGAGGCCATGTTTGCGCGGTAGCGGGCGTCTTGCGGCATGGCCGCCGATGCTTGAGTGAACAGATCCAGCGCCTCTTTGTACTCGGCCTTCAACATGCGGCACATGCCCAGGTTGTTGAGCAGAACGGGGTCCCGGGGGGACATGGCAAGTGCCGCCTGGAGCGTTTGGATGGCGTCGTCAATCCTGCGCTGCCGCACACGGAGTTCAGCCAGATCGCAGTAGGCCGGCAAGAACGCGGGGTACTCGCGAATGGTGCGCTTGAGCACGTGTTCGCATTGGGGGTCCTTGCCCTGCATGGCCAGGATTTTGGCCATGGCGTATAAGGTCTTGGCTGTGGGCGGGCGGTTGGCCCCGGCCTGAAAACTCTCATCGGCCATGGTCTGGGCGGCTGAGTACGAGATCGGCGTCGGCTCTGGGGTACAGCCGACCGGCCAGGCGGCGGCGGTCACGACCACCCATGCCGCGACCAGGCACCGGAGCCTTCGGAGAAAGGCATCCGCGGTCATCACTCGGCTCCCGCCTGTGAGGAAACTCCCATGGTTCTGGTGGGTGCGCGAGAAGCCGGCTCCCGCGGCGGTTGCTTCTCCAGTATCTTCACCACGCGCTCGGAGGCCATGCCGTCTCCGCCGGGGATGGCGTCGGTGAATTCGATGCGGCTGGCCTCCACTCCGCCTTTCCTGAGGGCGGCCATCACCATGTTAATCCGTGCCGCGTGCAGCTTGGTGCTCTCGTCGCCCTGACGGACGTTCAGTCTGCCCGGATGGTCCTTGAAGTGGTTGACCAGTACGGCCAGATCGTACTCGCCAAGTTCGTTCAAGGCGGCGCCGTTCTTGTGGAAGTGATAGGGATAAAGTGTGTGCTGGGCAATGACGGCGTTGTTGATGGCGTCATCGCTGTAGGAACGCACCAGCCATTCGTTGGTCAATGACTTGTCCTGGGGATAGCCGGGCGCGGGTTCGCAGCCGGCCATGCACGCCAGGCCAACGACCGCGGTCAATGTTGCGAGTCCTTTCATGGATCGTGCTCCTTTTTCTGTGCCGTAGGCGTTCTTATCTTTCCAGCATCATCTTGAACAGATTGATCGCTGCGGGTCCGACCATGACAACGAGCACGGCCGGGAATATGAACAAAACCATTGGAAAAAGCAGCTTTACCGCCATCTTCTCCGCGGATTCCTGGGCATGCTGGCTGCGTTCTTCCCGCATGGACTGGGCGAAGACCTTGAGCGTGTCGGTAATGCTCGTGCCAAAGCGCTCCGACTGAACCAGCAGCGCCACCAGCGAGCTCAACTCATCCACCCCGGTGCGCTCGGCCATGTGCCGCATGGCGACGGCCCGGGTCGCGCCCAGGTGCATCTCCAGGTTTGTCAGGGCCATTTCGTCCGCCAGGGCCGCGCTGACGCGACGGATTTCGTCGGCCACCGAATTCCAGGCCATGTCCAGCCCCATGCCCGAGGCCACACAGATCTCCAGCAGATCCACCACGTCGGGCAGGTGATGGCGGACTTCCAGGGTCCGCTTGCTGCGGCGCTGGTACACGAAGAGGTTGGGCACGAAGTACAGCGCGATTCCGCAGGCCCCGGCGATCAGCGGCTTGAGGTGTGGCGGAACGTCTTTGCCAAACACAAGCGCCGCAGCGCCCAGCACACCCGCGGCCAGCAAGGACAGTTTCGCCCCCAGGTAGATCGTGCCGGCCGAAGTGCTGTGGTAGCCGGCCTTGGCCAGTTCCTGCCGCAAGGCGGAGGACGGCTTGCCCAGCGAAAAGGTGTTGCCGATCCACCCCATGGCGCGGGCCAAACCGGACCTCACCTGCGGGGGCTTGGCAACGAGGAACTGCCTTTCCAACTGCTGCAATCGCCGCTGGACCGCTCTGCGTCTGGCCGCACGTGCCGACACCACCGCCGCGCCGAGCATCATCACCGAGAAGAAAACCAGAATCGGGACCAGCAGTTCTGCGGCGGTTTCCATGTCGCGATCCTACCTGAGCTCTTACCACCGAATGACGGCCAGACGGTTCATCATCCAGGCTCCCACGACCAGGCCGGCAGCGGCCAACGCCAGCAGGAACTTCCCCGTCTGGGTGGCGTAAAGGGTTTCCATGTAGCGCGGATTCACCAGGTTGAGAAGCACAAACAGCACAAACGGCAGGGCCAGCAGCACACGCTTGCTGAACTGGGTCTGGGCCGTCAAAACGCGGACGCGTCGACCCAGGCGAATCCGCTCGCGGATCACAAAGGCCACCCGATCCATCATGTCCGCCAGGTTGCCGCCGGTGCGCAGCTGAATCGTTACCGACGTGGCAAAGAGCTTCATGTCGGGGCTGGTGGACTCGGCACCGGCCTGCTGCAAGGCTGCACCCAGGCCGAGGCCCATTTCCTGCTGCTGGCAGATCTGGGCAAAGAGCGGGCCGATCGGGTCTTCCAGCTCTTCGCTGATCAGGCGGAAGGCGCCCAGCAGGGGGTGACCGGTCCGCAACGAGCGAGCGGCCAACTCCAACGCGTCCACCAGTTGTCTTTCGAACAGGGCGGTCCGGCGGCTGATCCGGCGTCGCGTGTAGATCCACATGATCATGATCACGGCCGCTCCTGCCACCAACGTCATCCATACGTTCCTGGAGATAAGCAGAGTGAGGGCCGTTGCCAATGCCGTCAGCCCGACTGCACCCAGCAGCAGAGCCTTGGCCGGGGCTTCCCAGCCGGCCTCTCGGCGCAGCAATTCCACCCTTTCCACCAGCGAGCGCCGCCAGGGTCCCGAGGGAACGGTGGTGGTCACTTCGCGCCCGTCCCGCCAGAGCCGGAGCACTCGGGTCTGGCCGGGGGAGGATGGCTGCGACAGGCCAAGCCGGCGCTCCAGTCTCTGGGTCCGCTTGGAGCGTCGAAAGACCCACACCAGGGCGAGCATGAGGACCGCGGCCGCGATGAGACCGAAAACGGCCCCCGCCAGAATCACGTCCGTAATGTGCAGGCGCGGCGGCATCTCTTCCTCTTATGCTGGTCTGGACCCGACCTTGAGGATGCGGCGCTGGAAGGCGTCCTCCGGCATGGACACGCCTTCTGCCCGCAGTCGCTCCAACAGTTGCGGGCGCACGCCGCAGACCTCGAAATGCCCCATGGCGTGTCCGTCCTGGCCCACGCCCGTCTGATTGAACCGGAACAGGTCCTGCAGGCAGATGGTGTCGCCTTCGATGCCGGTGATCTCCGCCACGCTGACGACCTTGCGTTTTCCGCCGGTGAGCCGACTGAGATGGATCACCAGGTCCAGCGCCGAGCTCATCTGCTGGCGCATGGCGCGCATTGGATAGTTCAGCCCGGCCATGCTCACCATGTTCTCCACGCGGCGGAGGGCATCTCGGGGATTGTTGGCGTGGACGGTCGTCATCGAGCCCTCGTGGCCGGTGTTCATGGCCTGAAGCATGTCCAGGGCCTCGGCCCCGCGCACCTCGCCGATGATGATCCGGTCCGGCCGCATTCGCAGCGAATTCCGCAGCAGGCCGCGCTGGGTGATCTCTCCTCTTCCCTCGATGTTGGGCGGCCGCGTCTCCAGCCGCACCACATGCTTCCGCTGGAGCTGAAGCTCGGCGGCGTCCTCGATGGTCACCACGCGCTCACCGACAGGAATCCATCGCGACAGGATGTTCAGCAGCGTGGTCTTGCCGCTGCCGGTGCCGCCGGAAATGAGGACGTTCATCTTGCAGCCGACGCAGGCCTTGAGGAAACTGCCCATTTCCGCCGTCAACGTCTCCAGCTCGATGAGCCTCTCCAGGTCCAGCGGCATGGTGCCGAATCGGCGAATGCTCAGGGTCGGGCCGTCCAGGCTCAGCGGCGGGATGATGGCGTTCACCCGGGAGCCGTCGGCCAGGCGGGCGTCCAGCATGGGCGAGCTTTCGTCGATGCGTCGCCCGACGCGGGCACCGATCCGCTGGATGATCTGCATCAGATGCTCGGCGTCGCGGAAGGACGCATTGGTTTCCTCCAGCACCCCGTTCCGCTCGATGTACACCTGGTGCGGGCCGTTGGCCAGCACGTCGCTGATGGTGGGATCGCGCAGGAACTCTTCCAGCGGCCCCAGGCCGAAGATCTCGTCCATCACCTCGCGCAGCAGTTGTTGCTTCTCCGGGGCGGTCAGGGGGCAACGCTGCTCCTTCAGCAGCATGTCCACGCGCCGGGAGCATTCTCCGTACAGCTGCTCCACGGGCATCTTCCGGGCCTCCACCAGGTTGAGCGTCTCCAGTAAGCGCCTGTGGACCCTCGTCTTGATCTCCTGGGCGCTGACCCCGGCGGGGTCCTTGGGGTCGGGGCCTTCAAACGGGGTTGGTTGGGTCTTCATTTTCTATGGCCGATTCGCACGCGCGCCTTTTGCGTGGGAGTTCACCAGCCGAGATGCCAGCCCCTGCAGCTCGCGGCGCAAGGGCGAGCGCGGGGCTGTCTGGGCCAGGGGCTGACCGTAGTTGATGCTTCGCAGGGCAGTGAAGAAATCGCTGCAGATCGGGGTAATGGGCCGGCCCAGGGCGTTTTGGGCCTCCGCCATCTCGATGGTTCGACCGCGCCGACGGTACCGGTTGGCCACGGGCATGATGCTCTCGGCGGGAACACCCCGGCGGGTCAGTGCTTCCAGCAGCGCCCGGGCGGTGGTCAGCTCCTTGACGTTTAACTGAAACACCAGCAGCGTGGCGTCGCTGGCCGAGGCCAGCCCGGCCGCGACATCCATGCCGACGCGAGCGGCGTCGATGACGGTGTGATAGTAAGCGGACCGGAACGCCTCGAGCGCACTTTCGAGACGATCGTAGTGCAGCGGCGCCGGATCGGAGTAATTGACGCTGGCCGGGCTGAGCAGCACGTGCAGCGACGGCGAGTACACCAGCGCCGTGGAGATGACCAGCTCCTCATCAATCTGACCGTGATGGTCGAGGACGTCCGTCAGCCCGTATTGACCGGAAAGCCCCAGGCAGCTGCCCACGGCGCCGTAGGCGCAGTCCATGTCCACGACCAGTGCGGGCGAGGACACTTCCAGCCCCAACTCGTTGGCCAGGTTGATGGCCAGAGTCGTGACCCCGCAGCCGCCGCCGGCGGAAAACACGGTGATCAGGGAGCCATGGCCTCCGGTCCGGGTTCGGCCGGTCGGCATCAGCCGCCTGAGAACGTCGGTCAAATCCGCTCCAATCGATGCCTTGACCAGAAAGTGCCTGGCACCGATCTGCATCGCTTCCAGCAGCAGATCGCTCTGAAGTTCCCTGGACAGCACGACGAACCGGGTATCGGAGAAACGGCCGACGATGGGCCCAAGCTCGACCAGCGCGCGCCTCGGGGCCGGGTCGATGTCCACCACCACGATTCCTGCCGGCGACTGCTCCAGCTGGGCCGTCAGCTCCGGCAGATCACCGCACACCTTCGCCAAGGTCGGGCGCTTCCCGGAGCCCAAGGCGGAGGTGACTGCTCGCACCGTCTCGGGGTCCTTGGCTACCAGCAATACCCCGTTTGCACCATCCATCTGCCAACACTCACTGTCTGCTAGGGTTGACTGTTTCCTTCGGCTGCGGGTTGGGCGGAGGGCTGGGTCGCCTGGGGCGGGCGCACCGACGACCGACTCCGGGCCGGACCGACCTCGTACGTCGCCCATGCGCCCGGTCCCTTCAGTTGGTCCAGACCCATCTGCTTCAGCCAGGCCGCATCCGTCGGCGAGATCCGCGCGGGGGCCTTGCCCTCGATTCGACCTTCGGCATAGAGCTCCCAGTCGTCGGGGGGCGAGTGAAGCAGCCCGGGCAGCGGCAGCTGGCCAGCCACCGTCATCGGCTCCACCAGCGAGGCCGTCACCATCACCACCAGCTCGGTTTCGCTGTTTGTGTACCGGACCGATCGGAACAGGGCCCCGAGGACCGGCAGGTCGCCCAACCCGGGTACGCGCGAGGCCCGCGCTGAAGTGGATCGGCTGATCAGCCCCGCCATGCCGAAGGTCTGACCGCTCTTCATCTCCAGGGTGGTCGCGGCCTTCCGCGTCACCACCGCCGGGACGCGGAAGCCGGAGATCTCCACGGCTCCAACGTCCGAAAGCTCGCTGACCTCCGGGGCCACGTACAACCGTATGGCGCCGTCGCCCAGAACTACCGGGCGGAAGCTCAACCGCACGCCAAATTGACGGTACTCGATCGTGATAGAGGTGGCCCCCGCAGTCGTCCCCTGCACGACGGGAATGGGAAACTCTCCGCCGGCCAGGAAAGAGGCCTCCTCGCCGCTCAGGGCCACCAGGGTCGGCTCGGCAAGGATCCGGAGATACTGGTTTTCGGCCAGGGCCTGGAGGAAGAACTCCAGCCCCCACTCGGGGAATCCGGCGAACAGGGTCACCGAAGGAGCGACGCTCACGTCGGCGCTGAAGAGAAAGGGGATCCTCGCACTGGCCGCGGAGGTTCCCGCCGGCGGGCCGATGCTGATCGGATTGATGGGTCCGCCGCCCGCAGAGCCGACGGTCGAGCCGGAAAAGATGTCATGACCGGTTTGGAAGGCGTTGATACCGAGCGCCCGAATCGCCTGTCGGCTGGCCTCGGCCACCCGAACCTGGATCTGGACCTGCTGGACGCCGGCCAGGCGCGTCAGGTCTACGTACTTGATGCCTGAGGTATCGAGCAGCCGCCGCATTTCAGCGGCTTGCTCGGCCCGGGGCACGGTCCCCAGGATCGCCACGGCCTCACCCGACTGCACCACTTCCAGCTTGCAGCCGGGCAGAACCGCATTCAGATCGGATCTGAGCTGCACCACGTCGGCCACCACGTCCACCCGGGCCTGCCACATCTCCTCCTTCTGGCTCCACAGGATCACGTCCGTGGTGCCGATGGCCTTGCCCAGCACGAGTACCTGGTTGGGCGTAAGCACGGTTACGTCGGCGATCTTCGGCGCCGTAACCGACACGCGAACAACTCCCCAAGGAGATTTGATGACTGTGGATCTGCCAAGAAAAATCCGGATGGTCTCCTTCCCACTGTTGATGACGGAGGGCTCCTTGACGCCCTGCCCCGATGCCCATTCCGGCGCCAACATCACCAGGCAAAATACCCCCATAGGCAAACACGAAGCGCACGTTAGTTTCCGCAGCGCCTTCCGCATGGCCGGGCTCTCCTACAAGCGGTCACTTTGGCTTTGACGATCGGCTGCCCATTCCTTGAGAATCGCGGCCTCCGCTGCCGCGGGTTTCTGGTATTACTTCTGGTCCTCCTTGAATTCGCGGGGCAGGGAAACGGTCTGCTTTTCCTTCTGCCCGGCGCGAATCACCTCCGTTTGCCACTGGGCCGTCGCCAGGACCGCCTCCCGGCTGGAGCCGGCCACGAAAGTCGGCGGCTGGGGTGGCGTCGGGGCCGCCGGCTGGGTCGCCACGGGGGCCGCCGGGGCCGCCTCGGGGCGGGTCTGGCCCGCGGCTGCGGGCAGCCCCTCCGGCGGGCTCGGGGGAGACGGCTGTATCATCTCCGCCAGCCGGCTGAGGAACTCGTCCGACAGCTCGCTGAGGACGGTTGCCCTCTTGTCTGTGGACGCCACGTCCAGCGGATTCCGCATCGCCAGCGACAGCGTGCCGTTGCTGGCTGCCAGTTGCAGGGCCTCGGCCTGCTTGGGACTGACCAGCAGGGTCACGTTCCTGCTTCGGCCATAGGGTTGACGGGACCCCTTGCTTTCGCCCGTTTCTTCCCCGGATACGATCGTTCGATCCTCAATGGCCAGCACCTCGATGCCTTGAAGGAGCACGATGGAGATGGCCTCGCCCAGCTCGTCCCTCCGGGAGGACAACTTGAAGGACGCCAGCACGTCCACCAGACTGCCGGGATACAGCAGGCCCATCAGACTGGCGTGCTCGGCCAGGGGAATGGTAACGGCGCGCATTCCCTTGGGAAGGGCCGCGGCCAACAGTGTGCCTGTGCCTTTCGTGGCAAAGCAGTCGGCCGTAAAGGGTTGTCCCTCAACCACCGGCCTGGCGAGCACCTTGCCCACAACCTGCACCGGGTCCGGAATGTAGCCCTTGGGGGCCTGGGTCTTGGGCACGGACTTGGTCAGAACCGACCTGGTGTCCACCACCGCCATCGCCGGCAGGTCCGTGGCGGCCATCACGACCTGGACGTTCCCCAGGTCCTGCGGCCCGGGGGCCGGGGTGGCGCGACCTCCAGCCCGCAGGGCCGCTACAATCACGGCAGCGCAACCCGCTGCAATAACGCCTAACACCACGAAACCTATGATGAGCGTTCTCATGGCAAGCTTTCCTTCCAAATAGCAGGGCGCCAGCCCTCACGGCGTGGGCCCACGGGCACGGCCTACCCAATAGAATATGTCGAACATAGGGGCCAAAAGCTGTAGGGAAAACTGCCCCAGTCGGGGGCCACGCACTGGTAGCCGGGTCGGACGCAGCCTGCGGTGACCTCCCCGGGGGCCCCGCGGCCCCAATGTCGCGATTTCGCGGTCCCTTGCGGAAGCGAACAGCCAAACCTCAGGTTGCAGCGTCATGGGCCTTCTTTGGCCATGGTCACCACCGCCTCCAGGTGCTCGGGCATGGGCACGAAAGCCGGGCCGGCCAGTTGTATGTTGGCGTAGGGCACGGTGATCCGGACCGTCAACGTGTCGCCCGGGAGGACCTGGCTCACATCCCCGGGCAGGGTCAAGGTGTACTTGCCCTGGCTGATGCCCGAGGCAGCCATCAGGGCCGCGACGGCAGTCTCCACGTCGGCATTGATGGCGTCGGCCCGGACGGCGACGCGGGCGGCGTGACGGGTGGCATTGGTGATCTGCTGGGTCTTCACAAAGGCCCAGCCGTACTCAATCACCCCGAACGTCAGCAGAAGCAGCAAGGAAAACAGCAGTGCCGCTTCCACCGTCATCGCGCCCCTGGCCTTTCGCCCTGCGGTTATGCGCGCCATAGGAGGACTCCTGTCGCGGCAATGCAGACGCCGCCGAAGATGGCAATTCCGTACGGCATCGTCTGCCTAGAATCGGTCGTAGGCAGGAAGCCTTTCCTGTCCTTCAGCTTTCCGCGGCTGATCACAATGAAAATCAGGCCATTCACAAAGGCGACGACATGATCCAGCACGGACCGCAGCCGCTTCTTCGCCGCTGCCTGTCCGATCGCCAGGAAAACGGCGCAGAGCGACACCGCCACCAGCGCAACCATGCCGTTGGCCAGGCCAAGCCAGGCGCCGATGGCAGCCATCAACTTGGCGTCGCCTGCCCCACCGCCGGCGAAAAGAAACAGCAGCACGTAGGGAAACGCCAGCACCAGGCAGGCGAGGGCGGCCTCGCACAGGCCGGCCAGGCCGCCCACGTAAGCCGACCACGCCAGCCCGGCCACCAACACCGGGCCCGTCAGCCTGTTGGGGATCCGCCGCCCGGCCACGTCAGCTACCGCTCCCGCCAGTGAGGCGCCGATAGCGGCGCCCCACTGGAGGAACGGACTTCCTTGCTGCCACAAGGTCATCGTCCACATCGCTTCGCCTCCCTACAGACGATGGCCGCGGCTTTCATCTTCAGGAATCGCCTTACGGATTCGCCGCCAGACCCTGGTCGAGCTGGTTGAACTTGGTGTACACCCAACCGCCGATAGAGGCAATCAGGCCGATCGTGCCGACGACAATCAGGCCGGCAATGATCGCGTACTCCACCGTCTCCAAACCCTTCTCGTCCTTGATGAACTGCTTTGCGAGCTCTCTCAATGCCTTCATTTTCTTCTCCTTCTCTCCTTTGCATTGTCCTCGCCGGTTTGAACTGGCAACCGGCCTGTTCACGAACGTATTTCCAGGCCTGCGCCGCCCGAGCGGCTCGGCCGACCACAAGCGATGTTTAAACACTGCCGATTCAGTGCAAGACCCTGCCGGCGAGAACGGAGGCACTGCTTCCCAGTGCCAACGTCGGTTGAAGCGAGCAAGAAACGCTCCTCCGTGAAGCTCCCTCGACCGACGGCCTTTCGGCTGAGCGGACCGCTACGACAGAGGCTGCCGGGTCGCCGGGTTCTAGTTACCAAAAACTTCCGTGAAGTGAGCTGCTACCCCCAGTCCTTGTGGGTTCACTCCTCAGAAACGTTGCTTAAGTATATCCCGGCCTTACGGTACCGTCAAGGCGCAAAGTGGCAGTTTTTTCGCCCGTGACCAACCTGGGGAAGCCCCTGGCATCGCCGGTCCGGATCACCCGGCAACTTCACAGGCCTCTTCGCACCCGGCAGGCCTTGACGCCGGGAGCTGCTGCGACTGCAATGTCGCCGCGTCAGTTCCCGTACGGTGCCGGGATCTGCCGGCTCCCCTGCGCCGGGGCGTACTGACCCGACGCCATCAGGCCGATCGGACCGTCCGGGCCGGCCGCCGCTGCTAGACCCTCGAGGAGGGACTTCGAGTGTTCTCGCGAAACTTCGGGGTCGGCCAGGTCCCCGTGCAGCGGCTGGGCACCATTGAGTCTCTGGTGCTGTTGGCGGCGGTGGCGATGGCCATCGTCATTCAGCCGGCTGATTCGGTCCGGGCGACCTGTCGCTGCCTGGTCGAAGCGGCCGTCCTGGACTCCGGCCAGCCCATCCGGCACGCCTTCTGCCGCTTCGCCGCCGGCCTGCGCGACCCCATCACGGCGGAACCATTACAGGCCCATGTCGTAGACACCGGCTGTGGGCTAATCCGCAGCCTTTCGGCCTTGACGGCCTTCCCGCGAGGTGCTATACTTTGTCATAAAGTGTAGGTCCTCCGGGGGCACGGAGGCTCTTCTGGCCCAAGCAATTAGGATGGAGCCGCGCCGACTTCGCTTTTTGGTGCATGCTGGGGCAGCCAGGACGGCGCCGAAGCCCTTGGAAGGTCTGGCCCCTTTGCGTCGTTGGCGCGAGCCGAACTTATACATGAGGCGGGCGATGAGAAAGAACTCGATCAATTTCGATAGACGCCGCCGGACGGTTGATTCCGGCCGAGGCCCGGACAGGCAGCCAGTGACACGTCTCCCCGGCCGCGGCTCCAACTCGTGCCGGCCTGGGATGGTAAACATCTGGGTCGCGCTGCTGGGCCTGTTCCTGATAGGGATGGTCGCGCTGGCCACCGACGTAGCCTACACGCTGTTGGCCGCGCACCAGCTACAGAACGCCGTGGACGCGGCCGCCCTGGCGGGGGCGCAGAAGGTTCGCCTTGACTCCGTGGCGGCCCGCGCCGCCGCCATCGCCATTGCTCAGGCGAACTTCGCCACCCGCCAGCCTGTGCTGCTCACGGACAACCCGGACAATGCCATTGACGGCGACGTCGTGATCGGTCGATTCGACAGGGCCCTGGGACGGTTCACGGCAACGCTGCGGGCACCCAACGCCGTCAAGGTCCTCGCCCGGAGAACCGAGGCCTCCCCCGGTGGGCCGGTGCCCCTGTTCTTCGGCGCGATCTTCGGCGTGAGTACGGCTCAGGTCTCTCGCGACGCCATTGCCATGGTCGGCGGCGGAACCGGCGCTGGGATCATCGCCCTGAACCCGGAGAAGAAGAACTCATTGACGATCAGCGGCGACGTCACCGTCAACACCGGCGACGGCGCCATCCAGGTGAACTCCACGGACCCGGCTTCGGCGGCGTTCTGCAACGGCAATCCAATCATCAACGTGCCGGCCTTGAACGTGTGTGGGGAGCCGCGGATCGTCGGCAACGTGACCCTCACCGGCGAGGTGAACACCGGCGTCCGTCCGATCCCGGACCCGCTGCGCTTCCTGCCGGAGCCTACCTGGAACCCGGCCGAGGACCTGGGAACCGTCTCTGTCACCGGCGGCGAGACCCTTCAGATCGGTCCGGGCTACTATTCCGGTGGCATCGCGATCAACAACGGCTGCCTCACCCTGAGCCCCGGCATCTACATCCTTGACGGCGCGGGGCTGAACGTCAGCGGCAACGCCGTCTTCATTGCCGAGGGCGTGATGTTTTACGTCATCGGTACCGGCGTGGTGGACCTGACAGGGACCAATCAGATTCGGATCACCCCACCGGATCCGGATGTCTACGATTACCCCGGAGTTGATACCTACGAGCACGTGAGTATCTTCCAGGGCCGTTCCAATACGAACGAATCTCGCATCATCGGCACCAGTCTTCTGGACCTGGAGGGGACGCTTTACTTCCCGGTCAGTCACCTCGAGCTGGGCGGGACCGGGGAGGGCTTTGGGAATCAGCTTATCGCCGACACGATCGATGTCCACGGGGAGGGCGTGCTGCTCATCCGGTATGATGGCAATGAGCCCGCCGTGGGGAATCGCGTGTTCCTCGTGGAGTAATCGGCACCAGTCGACGGGGCGGGGGCCGGTCAGGCGGCCGGCGGCTGCGGAGGGAGATCACCCGCCGGGCCTTACCGGCCGGCAGTACCCTGGCAGGCTGCGCTGCGGCCGATCCGCTTTGCCGTAGAGCCGCGGGACTCCGCGTAGTGCAAGGTAGAGTCCGAATCCACAAGTCTTGACACCACAGCCACTTCTGATAAAGCGGGCGAGCGGGTTCAGGCCGCCAACGTCCGGGTGCGCATACCTTGTCTTGCATGGCCGGACCCGGGATCCAGGCGCAAGCATCTTCTTTTCTTTGGCTTGCCGATTTGCCCCCAGGCGCGGGCAAATCGTAGCCTCCCCCTAGAGGGTCGCACCAGCGGTATTGCCGACAGTGACGTGGCACTGCCTCGGAGGCGGTCGGGACGCGAGTCCCATCGGCACCACCGAGGCAGGCCATGAACCCCAAGAGCAAATCCATCCCGGTTCTGGAGTCGCTCGAGCAGCGCCTGCTCATGGACACAGGCGCCCCTGATCCCTTCGCCGCCTT